>NZ_BAABDK010000034.1:0-152831 GCF_039539585.1 Hymenobacter glaciei
AGTGTTTACTCGACTCATTCCGCAAATAACGAGCATAATGCAAACTAATTCATCCGACCTACTTACACAATCACAGTCAATATGATTGACGACGCACCACAGGTTGGCATCGGCATCTCCCATTAACTGATGTTGCGCACTTTGCTGCTGTAGCAAAATACTAGGTGGCAAAACACTGTTAGTTTGATTATCAAGAGTTTTTTGAGTTGCAAAGTGAAGTGCATCAAATCAGGAAATAACCCCAGTCGGCTCTCAGGCTTCACCAATAATTCGATGAGCAGCAATGGCAGCAAGCCCGACCTTTGCCTTCACCTACGGGTTCATGCTTGACGATTTTCAATGCCTTCGCGCTTCCCTCTGCTAGCAGGAATTCTTATCGGGGGAATACTGGGCGGCGGCTTTACTGCCTGCCAACCCAGCCCGCCCGCCGCGCTCCGGGTGAGCATCGTCGGCGATGTGCTGCTGGCCCGCAGCGTGCCGGCCGCCCTGGCCCGCGACAGCACCGCCCTGGCCCACGGCACCCGCCACTGGTGGGCCGGCAGCCGCTACGTTATTGGCAACCTCGAATGCCCGCTGACGACCCATGAGCAGCCGGCCGCCAAGCAGTTCGTGTTTCGGGCCGCGCCGCGCTGGGCGGGCTGGCTGCGCCGGCTGGGACTCACGCACGTTTCGCTGGCCAACAACCACACCTTCGACCAGCACCTGGCGGGCCTACGCGATACCGACCAGGCCGCCCGCGCCGCCCGCCTGGGCACGCTGGGCTATCAGGCTGATTCCGCCGTTGGCTGCCTGCCCCAATTGCTGGGCCCGGACAGCAGCGTGGCCGTGCTGGCCTATTCGACGTTTCAGACGGGTGGGGTGGGCGAGGCCTGCGTGTGCGGACGCGACTTTGCCCGGCTGTGCGAGCGGCTGGCCGCTTACAAAACCCTGTTTCCGCAGCGGGCGGTGCTGGTGTATCTGCACTGGGGCACTGAATACGCCGGCCAACCCACCGAGCTGCAACAGCAGCAGGCCCACACGCTCATCGACTGCGGCGCGGCGGCCGTGGTGGGCGCGCACCCGCACGTGGTGCAAACCGTGGCGTTTTACCGGGGCCGGCCCATACTTTACAGCCTGGGCAATTTCCTGTTCGACCAAAGCCGGGCGGCTACCGACCTGGCGCTGCAGGCCGATTTTGACCTGCGCGCCGGGCGCGTGGTGGCTACGTATCTGCGGCCCTTGCAGCTGGTGCGGGCCCTGCCGCGCCGGGCCGATGCGTACGCCCAGGCGGCGCTGGCGGCCCGCATCCGGCGCTATTCGCCCGGCATACGGCTGGGGCCGGCTGACGCGGCAGGTGGCTGGCAGCTTTTGCCCATGAGCCCGACAGCCGCCGATTCCTTGCCTGGCTTCCTCGCCCGTCGGGCTACCGTGACGGGCCCGGCCGGCGCGGCCACGGTCCGACTGCGCGCCTTGCCCCACGCCCGCCAAACCCAGATGTGGGCACCCACCGCCCACGGCGGTTACTCAACGGTGGATTTCCGGTTTCCCATTTACGCCTTCGGGGCGGGCGACGTGGACAACGACGGCTACGTCGACTTGCTCATCGGCCCCACCAAGCCCACCCGCTTCGACAGCGCCATGCACCGGCGACTTTTTGTGTACTCGCTCGATTCGGCCGGGCGCCTGCAGCCGCGCTGGCGCGGCTCGCGGCTGACGTACCGGCTGCTGTACTTCCGAACCGAACGGGGCGCGGAAGGGCATACATATGTTCGCACCCTGGAGCAGGCTCCCGATGGCCGTTACTGCATCGGGCGGTATCATTGGCAGGGCTTTGGGCTGGCGCTGGATGGCTTTTTGGCCCGGCGGCAGTCGTTGGATGCCGCTTACCAGTGCTTCGTTTTATGACTTTTTCCTTTCTCCCTGTTTTTGCATGAACCGCAAACTTTCACTTCCCCTCGTTGGCCTGGCCGTCCTGCTGCTGCTCGGCGCGGGCTATCTATTCTGGCGGCGCCACGCGGCAACTTCACCTGCGGCGGGCCCGGTAGCGCCCGCCGGTACCACTCTGCACGACAACGGATTTGGCGAGCAAGTGCCCGTGGTGCTCACCGACGACAAAACCGCGCTGGCCAAGGTGTACGCCCGGCCCTACATCAAAGAATATTTCGAGGTTCCTTCCGAGTATACCCCCGAAAACTTTGTGAAGCGCAAGCCGCTGCCCGCCTTCGACTATCACCAAAACCTGGCCGGCAAACCTTACCTCGAACTGGTGCTGCTGCGCAATACGCTGTACGCCCGCAATGGATACTGCTTCATGAATGCCACGCTGCGGCGCTACTTCGATGCAACCAACTGGTACAAGCCGGTGTGGAGCGCCGAAGCCGACACGGCCGGCAACCCGCTGCCGGCCGAAGTCATCCCCGTGCCGCTCAACCGGCAGGAAGTGGCTTTTGAACAGAAAATCAAGGGGCTCGAAGCCAAGCTGCTGCTCAACCGCGTGGCCAAACAGGGCGGCTACCCCATGATTAACCCGGACTTCGTGACCAACCAAGACGAATTTACCCTGCCGGCCGCCCTGCGCGCCGTGCTGGCCCGCAACAACTTTGCGCTGGTTCCCACCAAAGAGGAACAGCTTTTTTACCTCTACGACAAGGGCGAGTACGCCTTCACGCCGGCCTTCGTCACCACCGATTTATTTCTGCAGCTGCTGCACAAGTACCTGAACGGCATTCTGGAAGACGTGGAGGAAGTGCGGCTTCTGCCCGTGGTGACCACCATGCTGCGCCAGGGCAATGCCCAGGCCCGTACCCTGGCCCAGCAATGCCAGCAGCCCGAAGCCCGCGACGCGGCCGAGTGGGCCGCCGCTTACTACGCTGTGGGCCAAAGCCTGCTCACGGGGCAGTCGGGACCAGTGCCCCCGACCTATGCGGCCGATGCCGCATTGGAGATAACCAACGCCACCGAGGCCGATGCCAAAGGTTCGCTGCTGCTGAAAGATTCGCTGTACCAATACCAGGCGCTGAAGCCGCGCGGCATGTACACCCGCAACGATACCACAAAGCGCTATTTCCGCACGGTGAAGTGGCTGAACACGGCCCCGGTTTTTCTCGATACCGATGCCGGCTTGTTGCGCGCCGTGGCCCTGGCCAAAGCCCTGGCCGGCAATAAGGCCGCCACGCAGGGCTTCCAGAACTTTACGCACGTGCTCGACGTGCTGGTGGGCGATGAGGACAACCGCTCGCTCACCAACCTGCTGCAGCTGCTGGCCAGCCCCGGCTACGCCGGCAAAACCCTGGATGAGTTGGCGGCTCCGGCCGTGCTGGCCCGCCTGCGCCCCGCGCTGTTGGCCACCGGCGCCGACCGTGTCCGCGCCAAAGGCATCACGGCGCACGCCCAGGAGGCTCTCGACCGTCCTACCCTGCTCTTCACGGCCGGCCGCTACACGTTCGATGCGGAAATCCTTTCGCGCCTGACCGAGGTTCGAAATCAAAAGCGCACCTTCCCGAAAGGCCTCGACGTGTTTGCCACGTTCGGCACCCGCGCCGCCCAGGACGTGTTGCTCAACCACTACCACGAGGCCGCGCAGTGGCCCGCTTTTCCCGACACGCTTCGGCAGCTGCAAAAGCAGTTTGCAGCGGTGCCGGCCTGGGACCGCAACCTCTACACCAAAACCCTGCAAACCCTGCTGAGCCTGAACAAGCCCACGCCGCCGACCGCCGGCACGCCCCTTTTCGCCGCCACGCCGGCCTGGCAAAAGCGCAACCTGAGCACGGCCCTCGGCGGCTGGGCCGAGCTCAAGCACGACCTGCTGCTGTATACCGAGCAGCCCCAGGCCGCCGAGATGGGTGGCCCTGGCGAAGGTGGCCCGCCTCCGCCCGTTATTCTGGCTTACGTGGAGCCCAACCTGCCTTTCTGGGACGCAGCGCTGAGCCTGCTGGCTTTTCAGGACCAGTCCCTCACCCGCCTCAAGGCCAACACGCCTCACCTGAGCGGCTTGAACAAAGAGCTGCGCGAGCAAATTGAAACCATGCGCCGCATTGCCCAACAGGAGCTGCGCCACGAAAAAGTAAGCGAAGGTGATATGATAGGACTATCGCAAATCGGGGGTTGGGCCGAAAACCTGACGTTCAGCATTCTCAAAACCGACCGCCTGCCCGAGCGCGAGCGTCACCTGGGCGTAACGGCCGACGTGTACGCCTACAACGCCGACGTGCTGGAAGAGGCGGTGGGCGCTGCCGACGCCCTGTACACGGTGGTCGACATCAACGGCACCACGGTGGTAGCCGTGGGCCCGGTATTCAGCTACTACGAATTCCAGAGCCCCAGCCGCCTCACCGATGAGGAATGGCAGGCCAAGCTCAAAACTGCGCCGCCCGCCCGGCCCACCTGGCTGCGCGAGCTCATTGTGCCCGTACCAAAACTCAACACCAAAGAGCGGGAGCCTTCTCTTTAGGACGGTTCTCAGGCTAGTATCCGTGCCGGGTACGACCGCGCTACTCTATACACCGACCTGAAAACCGCGCCAGATGCTAGCCCTCTCTGAATGAAAGATACCTGCTGGTAATCGGTAGGGTTAGTATCAACAAAAAAGGCCCGCCAATTGGCGGGCCTTTTCCTATTCAGCCAGAAAATTCCCGGCAAACTCAGTTTTACTCCACCACCACGCGCTGCACGCGGGGCGCCTGGCCTTCGGCCTGCACCGTGAGCAGGTAAGTACCAGTGGCCAGGCCTGCCACGGAGAGGTCCGTGGTGCTGCCACTAAAAGTGCTGGTAGCCACCACCTGCCCCAGCATGCTGCGCAGGGTGGCGGTGGCGTTGGTTGCCGACTCAGCCAAGGCTACGTGCAGGGCACCTTTGCCCGCTACCGGGTTGGGCCACACGCTGAACTCGCCCGCGTTGGCTTGTGCGGCGGGCTTGGCTCCCGTGCAGGCAGCGGATATCGCGAATGCGCCTTTGGCGGTCTGGTAGCCGCTCACGAAGACGCGGTACACGGTGCCGGCCACCGAGTTGAACGTCACCGCCGAGGCCGTCGAACGGGCCGAGCAGCTCGTGTCGTCGTTACCCACAACGCAGGTATAGGAGCCGCAAGCGCCCGTGTACACGAAGAGCTTAGTGTCGAAACCAGTTGATGCGCTGCAAGTAGAGAGCGTGATGGCTGCGCCCGTGCCCGTGATGGTGTAGAACACGCCCCCGCCGTCGACGCTGGTTGTGCAGCTGCCCGTTGGGTCGCCCGTGGCAGTGGAGCCGACCGTGGTGCCCGACAAGGTCTGCCCGCAGCTCAGCGGCGTGGCGTTAGCACACAAATCGTTGGCCGGGCCCGTTGAGGGCGGTGTCGCGCAAGTAGCGGATATCGCGAACGTGCCCTTGGCGGTCTGGTAGCCGCTCACGAAGACGCGGTAAACAGTGCCAGCCACAGAAGTGAAGGTGACAGCCGAGGCCGTCGAGTTGGCCGAACAAGTCACATCATCGTTGCCTGCTACGCACGTGAACGCCCCGCAGGAACCCGTGTACACGAAGAGCTTGGTGTCGAAATTGGTCGACGCGCTGCAGGTAGACAAGGTGATGGCCGCGCCCGTGCCCGTGATGGTGTAGAACACGCCCCCGCCGTCGACGCTGGTCGTGCAGCTGCCCGTTGGGTCGCCCGTGGCCGTGGAACCAACCGTGGTACCCGACAAAGTCTGCCCGCAGCTCAGCGGCGTGGCGTTAGCACACAAATCGTTCGCCGGGCCCGTCGACACGACGAAGCTCGTGGCCGAGGTGCCCGTGCCGCTGGAATTAACCACGGCAATAGTTCCGGTGGTAGCCCCGGCCGGAACCGTAGCGGTAAGCTGGGTGCTGGAATTTGCGGTGAACGTGGGCGCGTTAGTCCCGTTGAAACTCACCTGCGTGACGGTCGACAGATTCGTACCCGTAATGACCACGCTGGTGCCTACCGGCCCCGAGGTGGGCGAGAAGCTGGTAATGGTGGGGCTTGCCGACGCAGTTGTTACCGTGAACGACGTGGCCGAAGTAGCAGTACCCGCTGGGGCCACTACGGTAACCGGGCCGGTGGTAGTGCCAGCAGCCACGGTGGCCGTCAGCTGCGTGGCCGAATTCACGGCGAAGCTGCTAGCCAGCGTCCCGTTGAAGCGCACCGCAGTAGCACCCGTGAAATTTGACCCCTGCACCGTTACGACGGTACCAACCGGCCCGCTCGCGGGCGTAAAGCCAGTAATAGTCGTCACCGCCGTCGACGATGGGCTGATGGTAAAATTGGTGTTCGAAATGTCGAAAAAATAGTTGTCGGCTGCTTCGACCATGATGCGGGCCTGGCTCTGCGTTGTCGCAGGGTTGGGCGCCGTCACGGTGACCGAACCCGTATTGGCAACGTTCGAGGCCAGCACGGTCGGATACGTCAGGCCGCCGTCGAGGCTGAGGCGAATATTGACCGTGGCGCAACTAACGGGCGCGGCGGTGGTGCCTGCCACATTCCAGGTCACGGTTTGGGCGCTGCCACCCGTCCAGCTTACGGCCGTGTTTGGGGCCGTCACCACGAAGGGACCAGCCGTGCTGCTCACGCTCAGGCTCACCGTCGTGCTGAAGTTGACTCCGCCGATAACGCCCGCCGAGCCGCTGTGCTGGTCGCGGGCCGTGCAGCGGAACTTCAAGGTGCGGGTTACGGTAGGCAGGCGCTCGCCGATGACCGTGGTATTGTTCACCAAGTTGCTCAGACGTGGGAAGTAGCGCGTGCCGCTGGCCGAGGGCACAAACGAGCGGAACAACGGCACGTTCTGATTGGCTACCTGCGGGTCGTTGGGGGCCTGTTGCGGGCCCAGGTCAAGCTCTTCCCAGAGGTAAGTCAGGGGGTCGCTTTCCGCGTCGGTGGCCGTGGCCGTGAGTTTGAAGGGCGTGCCGATGGGCAGGGTTTTGCCGCCGGCCGGGGCCGTTACCGTGGGGGCCGTGTTGCCGGTAGCGGTGCTGGTGCCGCAGGTGGTGCCTTCGATGAAGGCCCGCATCTCATCGTAGTTGCCAGTGTGGAAGATGGCATCGGAATTGGGCTGCAAGTCATTGGTCGAGGTGCAGATGCCGGCATAAGCCATAATGGTGCTGCCCGAGCCAGGCTCGAAGGCGGTGCTGGCGTTGCGGTTGCCGCCCGCGCAGCTGCCCGCATTGCCGTTGAAGGGGTGGTTGCCGCCAAACTGGTGGCCCATTTCGTGGGCTACGTAGTCGATGTCGAAGGCATCGCCCACGGGGTTGGATGAACCCGTGACGCCCTGCGCCTTGCGGGTGCTTGAACACACCACGCCCAGGCCGGCAATGCCGCCGCCGCCGGTGCTCACCACGTGGCCGATGTCGTAGTTGGCCGAGCCAATAATCCGGTCGATGTTGGACTGGTTCTGGCTTAGCAGGGCGCTGCCGTCGCTGTTGGAGTACGTTGGAGAGGGCTGCGTACCCGTGCCGCTCAAAAAGTTAATCAGGCTATTGTTGGCCACCATTACCAGACGCACGGCCAGCTCCTTTTCATACACGCCCACCACGCGGTTCACGGTGGCCACCTTGCCAGCCATCACGCCGGACGCGGTATTGCCTTTGGTCACGGCGTATTCGGGGGTGTTGGACAGCGCCAGGCGGTAGGTTTTCAGCTGCGGGCCACTCGAACGGGCCAGTACGCCACCATTAGTGCCGTTTTTTTGCGTTTGGGCGGCCAGGCGGGCCGCCGTTGCCTGGTTGTCGGCTACCGTGGGTTTAAAGCCGCAGGCCGGTGGGGTGCCCGCCAGCGTCCGGTTCATGTCGCGGCGGTAAAAAGCCAGGTAGTGCCGGGAATCGGTCTGGCTTACCGGGTCGATGTAGAAGCTGTTGCCGCCACCCGTGAGCACCTGGGCATGGAAGCCCTGCGGCGACAAATCGAGCCGTACCGAAGCAGCGGCATCGTCGAGGCCTACACCGGCGTAGGTTTTAATGTTGGGAAACTGTGCCGCCAGCGCGGGCTCCATCACCGGGGCTTCGCGCACGGCGAAGCGGGCGGTGCCCCCATCAGGCAGCGGCAGGGCCAGCACCAGCGGCGCGGCAGCGCGGGTTTCCAGCGGCGCGATAGCCAACGCAGCCCGCAGTCCCGCCACATCCAGCGTCAGGGCTTGCGAGTGCAACAAAGCTGCTGCCAGCCTCGAGGGAGCGGCAGCGCTTCGGGCCTGCCCATCCACTTGGAAAAACGTGGGAACCGTTTGCTGGGCCTGGGCCCCCGATGTTAGGCCCAAAGCCAGGAGCAGAGCGCCGGCCAAACGGCCGATGCCAAGCGATGTGGTAGTTGCCGCTTCCGTAGCAGATGGACAACTCAAGTAAGATTGTTTCATTGATGGGAAAGTTGTGTTTTCATTAAAAAGAGAGACCTGTAAATGTAAAATTAGAAATTAAACATGGGTTATTATGAATAAATTTAATATTGTCTTAAAACATTAGAAATATTAATTATTTACATGTCATAGTTCAAACACTGAAAAGTTGTTATTTCTGGCTTCTAAAGTTGTTGTTTCTGGCTTCTGAGGTATACAGCGGGCCCATGACGCAAAAAAGCTCCAGGCATAGCCCAGAGCTTTTTGCAATAACTATAGAACTGGTCACACAGCAGTAGCATGCATAGTAGTAAGGCATCAGTTTGAGTTGCCCATCAGGCTGCAGCACTACTCAGAACCGCCAGCCTTTACTCCACCACCACGCGCTGCACGCTCGGGGCCTGGCCGTCGGCCTGCACCGTGAGCAGGTAGATGCCGGCGGGCAGGTTACCCAGGCGCAGTTCGGCGGTGCTGCCGTTGAAGCTGCGGGTGCTCAGCACCTGCCCCAGCATGGTGCGCAGTGTGGCCTGGCCGGTGGTAGCGGCCGTAGCCAGCGACAAGTGCAGGGCGCTGGAGCCCGCCACCGGGTTAGGATACACGCTGAACGCGCTGGTGCCGACCGGGGTGCGGGCCGCTTTGGCCGCCTGGTCGGTGCGGGGCGCCGTGCCGCAGGTCACGCTCAGCCCGAAGGAACCAACGGCTCCGGCGTAGCCGCTCACGAAGATGAGGTAGGACGTGCCGGCCACCGAGGCAAAGGTTACTTCTGAGGCGGTGGTGCCGCACACGGGGCCGTCGTCGTTGCCGCCCACGCAGGCAAGGCCGCCGCAGGTGCCGGTGTACACAAACACCTTGCTGTCGTAGTTGGTAGCGGGGTGGCAGGTCGACAGCAGCGTGGTTTCGCCGGTGCCCACAAAGCGGTAGAATACGCCGCCGCCATCCACGCTTTCGATGCAGCTGGCGGTGGGGTCACCCACGGCGCCGGCCCCGACGGTGGTGCCGGTCAGGGTCTGGCCGCAGGCAATGGGCACGGCGTTCGCACACAGGTCGTTGGCCGGCGGCACCAGGAAGTCGGTGGGCGAAGTGCCCACGCCGGCAATGCCGGTTACCAGAATAGGACCGGAAGCCACGCCCACGGGGGCGGTGGCCGTAATCTGGGTACCCGAATTCACCGTGAAGCTGGCCGCAATGCCGCTGAACGTGACCTGCGAAGTACCAGCGAAGTTGTTGCCGGTAATGGTGACCACCGTGCCGGCCGGGCCGCGACCAGGCGTGAAGGCGGCAATTTCGGGAGCCTGAATGACCACGAAGCTGCCGGCCGACTGGGCGGTGCTAACGGGCGTGGTCACAGCCACGGGCCCCGTGGTGGCGCCCACCGGCACAATAGCCGTAATTTGAGTGGCCGAGTTCAGCGTGAAGGCGGCCGCGATGCCATCAAATGTAACGCGCGAAGCGCCAGTGAAGCCCGTGCCGCGAATGACGACCGAAGCGCCCTCCGGGCCGGTGGCCGGGGCGAAGCTGCTGACCACGGGCGCAGTACCCACTACAAACGCGGTGGCCGAAGTAGCGGTGCTGCCGCCGGCCGTCACGGTAATGGGGCCGGTGCTGGTGCCGTTGGCCACGGTGGCCGTGAGCTGCGTGGCCGACACTATGGTGAAGCGCGAAGCCGCCCGGCCATTGAATTTCACGGCCGTGGTCAGGCCCAAGTTCGAGCCGAGGATGGTAACCACCGTGCCAACCGGCCCACCCGTGGGCGAGAAGCTGCTGATAGTGGGCGAAGCCACAGCTGGAACCACCGTAAAGTCGACGTTCGAGATATCGAAAAAGTAGTTGTCGGCGGCTTCTACCAGCACGCGGGCATGGCTATTGGCGGTCGCAAGGCGGGGCACCAGCACCACGGCGCTGCCATCGTTGGGCTCGTCGGTGGCCAGCACCGTGGGGTAGGTCAGGCCGCCATCGAGGCTGAGGCGGAGGTTGACGCGGGCGCAGCTAACGGGGGCAGCAGTCGTATTGGCCACGTTCCAGGCCACAGCCTGAGCCGAGCCACCCACCCAGGTCACGGCCGTGTTGGGGGCCGTGAGCACGAAGGGGCCGGCCGAACGGGTTACGCCCAGCTCCACTGGGGCCGTGTAGGCCACGCTGCCCACCACGCCCGAGGGGCCGTTGTGCGCCGTGCGGGCCGTGCAGCGGAATTTCAGGGTGCGGCTCACCGTGGGCAGGCGCTCGCCAAATACGGTGGTGTTGTTCACCAGGTCGCCGAGGCGGGGGAAGTAGCGGGTGCGGTCGGCCGAGGGCTCGAAGCTGCGGAACAGCGGCACCGTGCGGCCGGCCACCTGGGCGTCGGCGGGGGCATCGGCCGGGCCGAGGTCCACTTCTTCCCAGAGGTAAGTGGCGGCGGGGTCGTTGTTGTCGCCCTGGGCCCGCAGGCGGAAAGGGGTGCCCACGGGCAGAGTTTTGCCACTGGCCGGGCCGCTCACCAAGGGCGCGGTGTTGCCAGTGGCGGTGGCCACGGCACAGGTGCCGCTCTCGATAAAGGCCCGCATCTCCTCGTAGTTGCCGGTATGAAAGAAGGGGTCGGAGTGCGGCTGCAGGTCGTTGGCCGAGGTGCAGATGCCGGCGTAGGCCATAATGGTGCTGCCCGAGCCCGGCTCGAAGGCCGTGCCGGGGTTGCGGTTGCCGCCGCCGCAGGAGCCCGCCTCCCCATTGAAGGTGTGGTTGCCGGCAAACTGGTGGCCCATCTCGTGGGCCACGTAGTCGATGTCGAAGGCATCGCCCACGGGGTTGGACGAGCCGGTCACGCCCTGGGCTTTCAGGGCATCGTTGCACACCACGCCCAAACCGGCCACGCCGCCGCCGCCGGTGCTCAGCACGTGGCCAATGTCGTATTGGCTGCGGCCGATGAGCTGGTCGATGTTGGCTTGGTTCTCGGCCAGCATCGCGCCACCATCGAAGTTGTCGTAGGGCGTGGGCGGCTGGGGGCCGGTACCGCTCAGGAACAGCAGACGGTCGTTGTGGACTACCAGCACCAGGCGCACGGCCAGCTCGCGCTCGTACACGCCCACCACACGGTTCACGGTGGCCACCTCACCGGCCAGCACGCCGGCGGCGGTGTTGCCCTTGGTCAGGGCGTATTCGGGGGTGTTGGCCAGGGCCAGGCGGTAGGTGCGCAAGGGCAGCTGGGTTGGCTTGGCGGCCGTGGCAGCGGCATTTTTGGCAGCGGCAGCGCGGCGCTGGGCCGTGGCTTGCTTGTCGGCCAGCGAGGGCTTGAAGCCGCAGCTGAAATTGGCAGCGCCGGCAGCGGCGCGGTTCATGTCGCGGCGGTAGAAGCTCAGGCAGCGGCGGGCATCAGTGGCCGTGGCCGGGTCGATGTAGAAGCTGTTGCCGCCGCCCGTGAGCACTTGGGCATGAAAGCCCTGCGGCGACAGGTCGAGGCGCACGGTGGCGGCGGCATCGTCGAGGCCCACGCCGGCGTAGGTTTTAATCTGGGGGAATTTCGCGGCCAGCGCGGGCTCCATCACCGGGGCTTCGCGCAGGGCAAAGCGGGCCGTGCCCCCATCGGGCAATGGCAGGGCCAGCACCAGCGGCGCGGCAGCCGGCTGGGTTTCGGTCGGGGCCGTGGCCAGGGCGGCACGCAGGCCGTTCACATCAAGGCTCAGGGCTTGGGCGTGGCGCAGGGCGGGCGTCAGGCGCGACTGTGCGGCGGCCGACTTGGCGGCGGCATCAGCGGTGAAGAAGTTGGGAGCTGGCCGCTGCTGGGCTCGGGCTGCCGGAGCGAAGCCCAGCCCAACGAATAGCAGCACGCCGAGCTGCTTGAGACGCCAGCCCGAAAGGGCGGCGCAAACAACCGCCGCCTCCGAATGAGCCGGCAAATCACAGGAAAGTTGTTTCATAGAAAAAATTAGATAAGTACAGCTATAAAAGTATGAATTTTATTAACTAAGCACTAAAAAACCCTGTCTTTTTTCAACCTTAACATTTTGGCCCTCCCGGTGCCCATTGGCATGCAGGTGACCACACGCCGCACCGCCCTCCCTCCTATCAATCCATTAGAAAGCAAAAAAGCCCGTTCGGAATCACCGAACGGGCTTTTTCTATTCAGCCAGGAAACTCCCGGCAAATGCGACCTTATTGCACTACCACACGCTGCACACTCGGCGCACGGCCGGCGGCCTGTACCGAGAGCAGGTAGGTACCGGCGGCCAGGCCGCTCAGGGGCAGTTCGGTAGCGCTGCCGCTGAAGGTGCGGGTTGCGACCGTCTGGCCCAGTACGGTGCGCAGGGTTACCTGGGCCGTGGCGGCGGTGGCGGCCATCTTCAGGTTCAGGGTGCCGTGGCCCGCTACGGGGTTGGGGTACACGCTGAACTCGCTCTGCTGGGCCTGGGCTGTGGCCGTGGCCGTCGTGACGGTATAGGCCAGGCCATTGCTCGGAATGTTGGTCGTGGTGGTTAGCACCACATCGCCGGTAGTGGCGCCGGCGGGCACGACGAAGGTGACGGTGGTTGCGTTCACAACCGTGAAGCCGGTGACCGCTACCCCGTTGACGGTGGCGGCGGTAGCCGCAGTGAAGTTGCTACCCGTAACGGTAACGGTGCTGCCCACCGGGCCGCTGGTGGGGCTCAGGCTCGTAATGGCCGGGGCTGCAGGCGGCGTGGCGCAGGTAAGCGTCAGGGCGAAGTTGCCGGCGTCGGTGGCCAGGTAGCCATTGATGAGGACGAAGTAGGTAGCACCGTACTGCGAAGTAAACGTTACCGAAGAGCAGGTAGTGGAGTTGGGGATGGCATCATCGTTGCCTCCCACGCAGGTGTAGGTGCCGCAACGCCCCGAGTACACGAACAGTTGGGTGTCGAAGTCAGTGGCCGCGTTGCAGGTGGTTACGGTCATGTTGGCGCCGGTGCCTACCACGCTATAGAAAACCCCACCGTTCCTGACGGCGGTGCCGCAGCTGCCGGTCGGGTCGCCGGTGGCCGTGGCTCCCAGGTTGGTGCCATTCAGGGTCTGCCCGCAAGCCAGCGGGGTGGCATTGGCGCACTGGTCGTTGGCCGGCGGAATCAGGAAAGGCGTGGCGGACGTGCCACTGCCTACGGGCGCGATTACGGTGATGGGCCCCGAAGTAGCGCCAGCCGGCACGCTGGTCGTAATCTGGGTGGCCGAAACCACTACGAATGACGCCACAGGTGTGCCGTTGAAGGTTACCTGCGTCGCGCTGGTGAAGTAGTTACCGTTAATCGTCACATTGGTGCCCGCAGGGCCGCTGGTGGGCGTGAACGAGGTGATAAGCGGTACCTGCACCGTGAACCGGGTGGTTGAAACGGCAATGCCGTTAGGCGTCGTCACAGTAATGAGGCCAGTGGTAGCACCGGTGGGCACCGTTGCGGTAATCTGAGTAGCCGAAACCACTGTGAATACTGTCGCGTTCGTACCGTTGAAGGTTACCCGCGTAGTGCCAGTGAAGTTATTGCCGTTAATGGTCACGACCGTGCCAGGCACTCCAACCGTAGGCGAGAACGAGGTAATGGCCGGAGCTGCCGGAATGGTAAAGCTGGTAGCCGAGGTGCCCGTGCCCAGCGGCGTGGTTACGGCAATGGCGCCCGTAACTGCCCCGATGGGCACAACCACGGTAATCTGCGTGGCCGAGTTCACGGAGTAAACCGGCGCGTTGGTGCCGGCAAAAGTTACCTGCGAGGCCGCCGTAAAGTTGGTGCCGGTGATAACGACCGTGCTGCCAACCGCGCCCGCGGTGGGCGTGAAGCTGGTAATGGTGGGCGGAACCCCCACCACGAACGGCGTGGCCGAGACAGTAGTACCGGCCGGCGTCGTTACGCTAATGAGGCCGCTGGTGGTACCAGCCGCGACCGTGGCGGTGAGGCTGGTGGCCGAACCTGCCGTAAACGTGGCAGGTGTACCGTTGATGCTCACGGCCGTAGCACCCGTTAGGTTGGTGCCCGTGAGGGTAATCACCGTGCCAACTGGCCCGCTCGTGGGCGTGAAGCTGGTAATGGTAGCGCCGGGGCCCGGGGCAATGGCAAAGTTGGCGTCCGAGATATCGAAGAAATAGTTGTCGGCGGCTTCTACCATCACGCGGGCCTGGGCGGCCGTCACGTTGGGCACAGTAACCGAAGCGGTACCGTTGTTGGGCACGCCCGAAGCCAGCAGCACCGGGTAGGTAAGGCCGCCGTCGAGGCTCAGGCGCAGGTTCACGGTGGCGCAGCTTACCGGGGCTGCATCGGTGCCGGCTACGTTCCAGGTCACGGTTTCCGTGGTGCCGCCGGTCCAGCTAACGGCCGAGTTAGGCGCCGAAAGCACAAAGGGACCAGCAGTGCTTGTCACGTCCAAGTTCACAAAGCTGCTGTAGTCGACGCCGCCAATCACGCCGGCCGGGCCGCTGTGCTGGTCGCGGGCCGTGCAGCGGAACTTCAGGGTACGCGTCACAGTAGGTAGGCGCTCGCCGAAAACGGTGGTATTATTTACCAGTTCGGTGAGGCGCGGGAAGTAGCGGGTGGGTTCCAGCACCGGCACGAACGAGCGGAACAGCGGCACGTTCTCGCCAGTCACTTGCGCATCATTCGGGGCTTTTTGTGGGCCGAGGTCCATCTCTTCCCACATGTAAGTCAGCGGGTCGTTGTCGGCGTCGGTAGCCGAGGCTGTCAGCTTAAAGGGCGTGCTGATGGGCAGGGTTTTCCCGCTGGCCGGGGCCGTTATTACCGGCGCCGTATTGCCGGTAGCCGAGTTGGTGCCGCAAGCCGTGCTGTTGATGAAGGCCCGCATTTCCTGGTAGTTGCCGGTGTGGAAAACAGCATCGGAATTGGCCTGCAGGTTGTTGGTCGAGGTGCAGATGCCGGCATAAGCCATAATGGTCGTGCCCGAGCCCGGCTCCCAGGCCGTGTTGGGGTTGCGGTTGCCACCGGCGCAGCTGCCCGCGTTGCCGTTGAAGGGGTGGTTGCCAGAAAACTGGTGCCCCATCTCGTGGGCTACGTAGTCGATGTCGAACGCGTCGCCCACGGGGTTGGGCAGGCCGGTTACGCCCTGCGCCTTGCGGCTGGAGGAACACACCACGCCCAGCCCGGCCACGCCGCCGCCGCCAGTGCTCACCACGTGGCCAATGTCGTAGTTGGCCGAACCGATGATGCGGTCGACGTTGGACTGGTTCTGGCCCAGCAGGGAGCTGCCATTGCTGTTGCTGAAGGCGGGCGAGGGCTGCGTGCCAAGCCCGCTCAGAAACACGAGCTGGTCGTTGTTGGCAACCAGCACCAGGCGCACGGCCAGCTCTTTCTCGTATACGCCCACCACTCGGTTTACGGTCGTGACCTCGGCGGCCAGCACGCTGGCTACCGTGTTGCCTTTGGTGAAGGCGTACTCGGGCGTGTTGGACAGGGCCAGGCGGTAGGTGCGCAGCTGCGAGCCGCTGGCCTGGGCTTTGCCCGAAGCAGCAGCCGCAGCCAGCCGCAGCCGGTTTTCCTTCAGCTCATCGGTGGTAGGCGCAAATTCACAGGCCGGCTGCTGGCCAGCAGCAGCGCGGTTCATGTCCTGCCGGAAAAAGCCAAGGTAGTGGCGGGTATCGGTGCGGGAAACGGGGTCGATGTAGTAGGTGTTGCCACCTACGGCCAGCACCTGGGCATGAAAGCCCTGTGGCGTCAGGTCGAGGCGCAGCGAAGCCGACCGGTCATCAAGCCCCGTACCGGTGTAGGTTTTAATGGATGAGAACTTGCGGGCCAGCTCGGGCGCCATCACCGACGTTTCGCGCACGGCGAAACGGGCGACGGTGCCATCGGGCCGGGGCAGGGCCAGCTCCAGGGCAGCGCCGGCCGGGCCTTCGAACGGGGCAGTGGCCAGCGCGGCGCGCAGGGCAGCTTCGTCCAGCGTGAGGGCCTGCGACCGGGTGAGGACGGCGGCCAGCGGAGAAACGGCCGCGGCACTCCGGGCTTCGGCATCGGCCCGGAAGTAGGGCGTGGTTTGTTGAGCGCGGGCGCTCAGGGCCAGGCCCAGTGTGGCCAGTATGGCAACGCTGGTGCGGCGCAGGCAACGGCCGGTGGCCGTAGTGCCATCCGGAGCAGTTAGCCCGCTATTGTAACGTTCATGCATAAAAAAACAGTTGGTGTGGAAACGTAAATGTAAGTGTAAAAGCCGGGCTGAATTTCCACTAACTTCAAATTACACTCAAGGCAAATAGCAGGCTTCGCTGCTGGTAATTATGGCATTAACGCCGGAAACCCTAAGCCAGGGCCCAGGGTTCCGTGTTCAGTACATTCAAAAAATCTAATTATTATATAATCCCACCGCCTCGGCCGCAGCAGGCTAACGGGCGGCGCGCAGGTAACCCACCATCAACTCGGCGGTTTTTTTGGCGGCCTGGTGCTGGCCCAGCTTTTCGCGCAGCTCGGCGTAGCCGGCTTTCACGCGGGCCAGGTAGGCGGGGTCGGTGAGCAGGCTGCGCAGCTCGTCGAGCAGGTTGCGGGCGTTGAATTCGTTCTGAATCAACTCTTTCACTACTTCGCGGCCGGCAATCAGGTTCACCAGCGAGATGTAGGGCACCTTAATCACCATCTTGCCAATGGCGTAGCTCAGGGCGCTGGTGCGGTAGCACACCACCTGGGGCACGTCGAAAAGCGCGGTTTCGAGCGTAGCCGTGCCGCTGGTTACCAGGGCCGCCGTGGCGTGGCTCAGCAGGTCGAAGGTTTGGTCGAACACAAACCGAATGCCGTTGCGGTGGAAGTGCTTGTAGTAGTTGGGGTCGAGGTTGTTCACGCCGGCCACTACAAACTGGTACTCCTGAAAACCAGGCAGAATGGCAATCATCTCGTGCAGCATTTCCTCAATTTCCTGCTTGCGCGAGCCCGGCAGCACGGCAATAATGGGCTTGTCACGCTCCAGGCGGTTGCGCTCGTAGAAGTCGGCGGTGGGCTGGAACTCAGCTACGGAATCGACCGTGGGGTTGCCGGCGTAGTCGACGGCATAGTCGAACTTCTGGTAGAACTCCGTTTCGAAGGGCAGAATGACAAACATCTTGTCCACGTAGGCCTTCACCTTGGCAACGCGGCCCTGGTTCCAGGCCCATATTTTGGGCGAGATATAGTAGAACACCTTAATGCCCTGCTCTTTGGCGAACTTCGCCATGCGCATGTTGAAGCCAGCGTAATCTACCAGAATCAGCACGTCAGGCTGGTAAGTCAGAATGTCGGCCTGACACTGCTTGAGGTAGCCCCGGAACTTGAGGATGCTGGTGGCGGCCTCCAGAAACCCCATGATGGCCAGGTCCTGGTAGTGGCGCACGAGCTCGCCGCCTTCGGCCTGCATCATGTCGCCGCCCCAGTAGCGAAACTGGGCGTCGGCGTCCTGCCCGCGCAGCTCGCGCATGAGGTTGGCAGCATGGAAATCGCCCGACCGTTCGCCGGCTATCAAGTAATATTTCATTTATTGAATTAAAAATTATGAATTAAAAATTAAAAATTGTTTCTGCCCCTGCGGTGTGCCTGGACATTTTTAATTCTTAATTTTTAATTGCTTATCCCCCGTAATATTCCACGAAGTTGCGGGGCGTTTCGTAGAGTTTGACGCAGTGCAGCTTGGCCGTCGTAATAGCCGGCAGCTCGCGCTCGATGATTTGCCAGAACGCAATGGCCAGGTTCTCGGTGCTGGCCATCTGGCCGGCCAGGAAGGGCACGTCGAGGTTGAGATTTTTGTGGTCGACCTGCTCGGTAATGTGGGTGCGCAGCAGGTCCGACAGGGCTTTGAGGTCGACCACGAAGCCGGTTTCGGGGTCGGGACTGCCCTTCACCGTCACAATGAGGTCGTAGTTGTGGCCGTGCCAGTTGGCATTGGCGCAGGGGCCGAACACCTCCCGGTTGCGCTCGTCGCTCCACTTGGGGTTGTGGAGCTTGTGGGCAGCGTTGAAATGTTCTTGGCGGGAGACGTAAATCATTCTTTTCGTTGTCAGCCGTTAGTTGTTCGTTGTCAGTCTGAAAAGGCATTTTCTGCTCCTGACAACTGACAACAAACAACCAGCAACTAAGTGGTTTTCCGCAGCAAATATACGAAGAAGGGTACCCCGAACAGGGCCGTGACCAGCCCCACCGGCAGCCCGGCCGGTGGGTAGAGCAGCCGCGCCAGCAGGTCGCAGGCCAGCAGGAAGGCCCCGCCCAGCACCGCGCAGCCCAGCAAATTGTAGCGCCCCGTGGTGCCCAGCAGCCCCCGCGTGAGGTGCGGCACCAGCAGGCCCACAAAGCCCACCGGCCCGCACAGCGCCACCACGCCGCCCGTGAGGGCCGCCGCCAGCCCCACCAGCAGCCAGCGCCGCGCCGCTACCGGCAGGCCCAGCGCAGCAGCCCGCTCCTCCCCTAGCAGCAGCAGGTTCAGGTCCTTTTGCAAAAAAGCCAGCACCACCAGGCTGATGCCCAGCACCGCGGCCGGGTATGGCAACACGCTCCAGCCGGCCCGCTCGAAGCTGCCAAACGCCCAGAACACCACACTGCGCAGGCTGCCTTCGGGCGCCGCCAGGAAAGTGAGCAGGCTGCCAATGGCAGCTGCCAGGGCCCCCACCGCCACCCCGGCCAGCAGCAGCGGCGCCGGCAGAATTTTGCCTTGCCTGGTGCCCAGCGCCACCACCAGCACCGTGGCCCCGAAAGCGCCCGCCAGCGCGGCCACTGGGGGCAGGTACACGCCCATTAGCGTGAGCGAGGGCACCAATACATAAGCAGCAATGGCGCCCAGCGACGCGCCCGAGGCCGTGCCCAGCAGGTAGGGGTCGGCCAGCGGGTTGGTGACGAGGGTTTGGAGCAGGTAGCCGCTCACCGACAGGCTGGCGCCGGCCAGCACCGACAGCAGCAGGCGCGGCAGGCGCAGCTCCACCAGGGCCAGCTGGGCAGGGTCGGCGGGGTCGTAGTGCCGGAAGGTGTTCAGGATGAAGCCGTACGAGGTGCTGTAGCTGCCCACGTGCAGGCCCAGTACCAGCAGCGCCAGCAGCAGCAGCAGCCCAAGGGCCAGCCACCACAACGGGCGACGCGGGGCTAAGTCGCCGATGCTACTTGAGTTCGGCATACAGCTTATCGCCTATTGCTTCTAAATCGGCGTTGTCGGTATTGGTTAGCAGAATTACGACCTTATCAAAGGCTTTATTCGTCAGCAGCACCGAATTAAAGCCATTGATACTGCCCCGGCGCTCCAGCACTGGCTGCGGAAAGATTTTATCGTTGCAGTAAAACCCTATGGCCGGCTTGCCGCGGGCGTATTCCACAAAGCCTTTCTGCTGGGGCGTGGAAAGCAGGGCCGTGGTTTGAGTGTTGAGCAGCGTGTGCTCTTTCAGGGCCTGTACCAACTTCAGCAGGTCGGCGGGGGTAGAATAGATGGCTCCCGCGCCAGCATAATTAGACAGGTACAGCGGGGCATCGTTTTGAAGTAGCTGGTTGGGCTTGCCGCCCCCAAAACTGTAGTTGTGGTAACCATAGGCAAGCCCCGGAATTATCTGGCTTTCGGAAATAACGCCGGAATTGCTCATGTGGAGTGGCTTCAGAATGTTTTCCTGCACTAGTTCGGAGTACCTTTTTTTGGCAAGTACTTCCAGTAAATGCGTCAGCAAAATGTAGTCGACGTTGTTGTAGTTGAAAGTCGGGGCCGGTGGTCCCTCCTTTTTGACTACAAACTTGCCCACAAACTCAGCGGCCGAATACGGATTCGCATAGGCTGCCCCCGGCTCGTTTTTCAGGCCGGAGTAATGCGTGAGCAATTGAAGAATCGTAATATCCCGGCAAGTGCTGGGCAAGTCGCTAAGGTAGCGGCCGACGTTATCGGTCAGGCGCAGTTGCGATTTTTCGCAGAGCTGCAGCACCAAAATGGCGGTAAACAGCTTCGTGACCGAGGCAATTGGCAAGCGCGTGGTGTCCGTCATGGGCACAGCAAATTGCTGGTTAGCGTAGCCGTGGTGCAGTTGCGCCTGTACCCGTCCACTTTGCGCAACCAGCCCCGTGCCACTGAAACGTCCATCGGCCAACACGATGGCCTCAATCTGTTTCTGCGCGCAGGCTGGGCCAGCTAGTATGAGAAGCGCCAAAAAAAACAACTGCATCATAACAAGAACTTTACGAGCACATTGGCGCACTCAATTAGTTAGCCGTTGCACGAGCTGTTGCCGGCTGCATCTCACGCCCTTGGTGCAGCAACCCCTGCAGCTCGCGCACCGACTCCACCACGCGCGGGCTCGGCCGCTCCAGCAAGTTGCCGGTGATGGCGAACACCCGCCGGCTCTGGTAGGCGTTGATGCGCTTCAGCTCGGGGTAGTTTTTGAAGAAGGTGCTGTCGAGCTTCTCGAAGCTGCCGCCAAGCAGCACGTCGGGGTTCAGCTTGAGGATATACTCGCGGGTAAGGGCCGGGTAGGGCTGCGGAAAGGTATCGGTGAGGGCATTCTGGCCACCCGCGAGGCGAATTTCGTCGGTAAACAGCGTGTTCTGTCCGTAGCAGTAGATGGGGTCTTGCCAGGTAATGGCCAGCACGTTGGGGCGATTGGCGGGTTGAAGCCCCGGTCCATTCGCGAGGGTCTTCAGGCTTTGCCGCAGCGAGTCGGTCAAGTGCTTTGCCTGCGCCTGCCGGCCCAGCAGGCGCCCCACTTCGTCGATGCCCTTGAACACGTCGTCGACGCTACGAAACCGCAGGTAATACACCGGAATACCGAGCTGCTGCAGCCGCTGCGCATCGTCAACCGACGTCATGCCCTCGACGGTGAACACGACGTCGGGCTTCAGCAGCACCAGCTTTTCCATGTCGAGCGGGTAGTTGTTGACGACGGGCTTGCGGTAGACGGCAGCAGGGTAATTATCTTGCGGACAGCGGGCTACGATGGTGGCGGTATCAGCCACGGCGAACAGCATTTCGGTCATGCTCGGGGCCAGGGCCAGCACGCGGCGCGGGTGGGCCGGCAGCTGCACGGCCCGGCCCAGGCCGTCGCGCACGGGCACGAGGCCCGTTTTTTCGGTTTCGGAACGACAACCCAGCAGCAGGGCCAGGGGTAGAAGCAGCAGAAAGAAACGCATGGGGCAAAGGTAGGCCCGGACGTTGGGCTGGCTTGTTCTGGCAGAACGTCAAGCGCTGGAACGTCATGCTGCAGGTTCTTTTTCCGGCGCGCTACCTTTGCCACCCGCCCTAATTTTTGCCTCATGATAGTAGTAACCGGCGCGGCCGGCTTCATTGCCAGCTGCCTTGTCTCCCGCCTGAACGCGGCCAATTTCAACGACATCGTCGTGGTCGACAACTTCTCCATCGAGAAGAAACTCGCCAACCTCGAAGGCAAAAAGCTGCGCGAATACGTCGACCGCGAAACATTTTTTGAGTGGCTGGCAGCTCATCACGAGCAGGTAGAATTCATTTTCCACCTCGGCGCGCGCACCGACACCACCGAGATGGACCCGGCCGTGTTCGACCTGCTGAACCTGAACTACTCGAAGCAGATGTGGCAGGCCTGCGTGCAGTACAACCTGCCGCTGGTGTACGCGTCCTCGGCGGCGACTTACGGCGACGGCACCCTCGGCTACTCCGACCACGACGAAGCCCTGTTCCCACTCTACCGCCCCCTCAACCCCTACGGCGACTCGAAAAACGACTTCGACAACTGGGCGTTGCAGCAGGAAGAGAAACCCTATTTCTGGGCCGGCCTGAAGTTTTTCAATGTGTACGGGCCCAACGAGTACCACAAAAGCCGCATGGCTTCAGTTATCATGCACGCCTTCCACCAGATTCAGCAGTCGGGCTCGATGATGCTGTTTAAGTCGCACAACCCCGACTACACCGACGGCGGCCAGATGCGCGATTTCGTGTACGTGAAGGACGTGGTGGAAGTGTGCTTTTTCCTGCTGAACCACCGCAAGGATTCGGGCATATACAACCTGGGCAGCGGCGAGGCCCGCACCTTCCTGGATTTGGCCCTTAATACGTTTCAAGCCCTGGGCCGCACGGCCGATATCCGCTTTAAAGACACGCCAGAAGACATTCGCGACAAGTACCAGTACTTCACCGAGGCCGACATGAGCAAGCTGAAAAGCATTGGCTACGACCGGTCATTCACGCGCCTCGAAGACGGCATTCAGGACTACGTACAGAACTATCTGGTGCCCGGCCGGTATCTGTAGCGTCAGTAGTGTTGTTAAAAAAGAACGTCATGCCGAGCGCGGCCGAAGCATCTTTACCGCAGTAGTATTCCAAACCATGGGGTTTACTTGCGTGGTAGCGATGCTTCGGCTGCGCTCAGCATGACGTTCTTTTACCTTCTCAATCAGTTCAGCTTTTCGCCCGTGAATCTACCCGCTCACCCTGTCATTACCATAGTGGGCGGCGGCTTTGCGGGCACGGCCCTGGCATTGCAGCTGCGCCGGCAGCCAACGCTGGCCGGGGCCGAAATCCACCTCATCGAGCCCCGCGAGGCTCCCGGCCCAGGCCTGGCCTACACGGCCCGGCGCGCCGAATACCTGCTCAACGTGCGCCCCGGCGCTTTGAGCCTATATTCCAACGAGCCGCACCATTTCGCCCAATGGCTGGCCCGGCAGCCCGAAAACAGCGGCGGCACCCCGGAATTTGCCTCGCGCGCCACCTACGGCCGCTACCTGCGCGAAGAGCTGGCCACGGTACTGGCCCCTACCGCTGGCCCCGCCGGGGTGCAATGGCACTGCACGACCGCCGTAGCCGCCCCGCTCCAGCCCAACGGCCAGCGCGCCGTGCAACTGGCCGACGGCACCACCATTGCCAGCGACAGCGTGGTGTTGGCCCTGGGCAATTTCCCGCCGCCGCCGCCCGCCGGCCCCGACCTGCGCTACCTGCACCACCCCGGTTTCCACGCTGACCCTTGGGCGGCGGGCAACCTGCGCCGCATTGGCCCCGATGAGCAGGTGCTGCTTATCGGTTCGGGCCTGACGTCGGTGGATGTGCTGCTGGCCCTGCGGCACGATGGCCACCAGGCCCCCATTACCGTGGTGGCCCGGCACGGACGCTGGCCCGCTGCCCACGAGCCGGCCACCGCGCCCTACCCCAATTTCTACAGTGCGATGGCCCACGAAACTACCGTGAATGGCGCCGTGGCGGTGTTTAAGCGCGAGCTACGGGCCGCAGCGGCCCGAGGCATAGGGTGGCAGCCGGTACTCGATGCGCTGCGGCCCGACCTGGGCCGCATCTGGGCGGTGTGGCCGCTGGCCGAGCAGCACCGCTTTTTGCAGCATCTGGCGGGCCTGTGGGCCGTGGCACGCCACCGCAGCCCACCCGAGAATGCCGCCGCCGTGGTCGCCCTCGCAGCCGCTGGGCTGATGCAGCTGCACATGGGCACCGTGCGTGAAATACTTCCCGAAGGGCCGCTGCTGCGCGTGCGCGTGGGGCCGCATGGCGAGGCCGGCTCCTGGCTCACGGCCCAACACGTTATCAACTGCGCCGGGCCGCTGCTCGATTATGCCCGCATTGCCGACCCGCTGGTGGTGAGCCTGCGCGAAGCCGGCGATCTTGTGCCCGACCCGCTGCGGCTGGGCCTGCTCACCGACCCCCACGGCGCACTCCTCGACGATGAGAACCGGGCTGCACCAGGGCTTTTTACCCTGGGCTCGAGCCGCCGGCCCGCCTACTTCGAGTCGACGGCCGTGCCGGAGTTGCGGCTTCAGGCGGCGGCGTTGGCCGGGCATCTGGGGAAATCATAACGAAGTACCCCGAAGTTTTACTGTGGCTCGCTGAACGATTAACGTTCTGGCAGGCCGCGGTAAAACTTCGGGGTACTTGAGCTTTTGGGTTGCTTACAACTACGCCGCTTGGCGCGACTGCCCGGGGTAAAGTGGCAGCACCGTAGCTTCCTCAGCGAAGAAAGAGACAGCGGGCGCAGTCGTGGCGGGGGCATCGGTGTGGCGCAGGGCGCGCATCAGGAGGTAGCGGTACTTCTCGGCATCGGCCACGGCTTGCTCGATGGCTTGCATGGCATCGGTGTACGCCACAACGGCTTGCAATTCGCGGCGCGGGCGACGGGCTTCGAACACGTGATTCTCGAGGTATTGAGCAGCAGATTTCATATGCGAAAACAAGCGGGGTTTTAGTCGATTACCCGCGTGTTTATCCAACCATAAAAACCGCATTTTCATTCCTTAAAACACCGTTTTTACTGCTTTTAATCAGCAGGGAAAAGGGCTCTAAAACGGTGTATTTATAGGGTCTTTTCCCTGCTGATTTCGCAGCAGTTGCTTAGCCAATTTTCAGCACCACTTTGCCGAACTGCGCGCCAGCCTCCAAGCGGCGCAGGGCGGCTTCGGTTTCGGCCAGCGGGAATATTTCGTCGACCACGGGCACAATGCCTTTTTCCGTTACCAGCGCCAGCAAGTCCTCAAAATCCTGCGGTGTGCCCATTGTGGAGCCGAGGATGCTGAGCTGCTTCCAGAACACCTTGGCGGGCGGTACATCGGGAATGTTGCCCAGCGTGCCGCCGAAAAACACGATGCGCCCGCCCGGCGCGGCGGCGTCGAGCAGCGGCCCAAAAGCGGCCCCGCCCGCGCTGTCGATGATGACATCGAACAGCCCGCCGGCAAACTGGGTGATGGTTCTTACCCAGTTCTCGTCGCTGTACTTGATGCCGCCTTTGGCGCCGTGCTCCCGGGCACGGGCAATTTTGTCGTCGGAACTGGAGGTGACCCACACCTCGGAGCCCCGGGCCACGCACAGTTGCACGGCAATGAGGGCCACCCCGCCGCCCACACCCGTCACAAGCACGCGTTCGCCGGGCTGCACCTGGGCGCGCGTGAAGGCGGCCCGGTAGGCGGTGAGCCCCGCCAGCGGCAGCGCGGCGCCCTGCTCGAAGCTGAGATGGGCGGGCAGGGGCCGGATGTATTCGGCGGGTAGCACAATGTATTCGGCAAAAGTACCGGGGTCGGGCATGCCGAGCACGGCGAAGTCGCGGGCCTGGGCGCGGGGGTTGTCGCCCCAGCGCAGGCCGGGGTTGATGAGCACGCGGGCACCCACGGCGGGGGCAGCGGCGGGCACGTTTTCGCCGTGGGCAGCTACCTCGCCGGCGCCGTCGGCCCCGAGGGTGCAGGGCAGCTTAATACCCGCGTACTTGCCCTCCTGAATAAAAACGTCACGGTGGTTAAGGGCCGCAGCGTGCAGCTTCACCAATATTTCGCCGGGGCCGGGGGCGGGGGTGGGAATGTCGCGCAGCACCACAGGCTGGTGAATGGCATCGAGTTGAAGGGCTTTCATGGTTTTTGGGTGCAGTGAGCAGTGAGCAGTGAGCAGTGAGCAGTGAGCAGTGAGCAAAAGGAACGTCTGCTGAGCTTGTCGAAGCATATCTACCACGTGACTAACCCAATTATCAGGGATTACTCCTGCGGTAGAGATGCTTCGACAAGCTCAGCATGACGTTCTATTTGTAACGTTCTACCGGCAACCGGTCCGAACTGTTTACTTTCCATCGTGCCCGGCTAGGTGCTGCTCGCCTCCCTGCAGCCCCAGCAATGCCAGCGGACCAGCCAGGAACAAGCCGGTAGCCAGCCCGCCCAGGTGGGCCGCGTTATCAACGTTGCCGCTGAGGCCGGAGAGTAGGTTGCTCAGCACCAGGTAGAGCACCAATCCCAGCATGGCGCGGCGGTCGGACTTATCGAGCACCAGTTTTTTGCTGACGAGCAGCGCCAGCAGCAGGCCGTAGAGGCCAAAAATGGCCCCGCTGGCTCCCACCGAGTTGATGCCGTTGGTGTGCCACCACAGGCTGGCCAAGCCGCCGCCTACGCCGCTGGCCAGGTACACCATCAGCAGGCGCAGCGGCCCCGTGCGGTCTTCCACCAGCAAGCCCAGCAGCCAGAGCGAGAACAGATTGAGCAGCAGGTGCGAGAGGCCGGCGTGCACAAAAACGTGCGTGAGCAACCGCCAGGGCTGCCCGTGCAGCGTGAGCCCCGACACATTCGAACCCCACTGCACCAGCTGGTGCCCGGTCGGGTTAGTAGCCGAAACGCCGCCCAGCACCACCATCAGCCCAAACACCAGCAGGCAGGCATCAATCAGCAGCGGCGTAACCAGAAAGCGACGCGAGGGAATAAATAGGCCCCGCAGCAGCTGGCCCAGCAGCTGCGGCCAGGTTTCGGGCTCGGCGGTTGGTTTCGGGGGCTGGGGGCTTGCGGCTTCGGGCAGCAGGCCGCGCCGGCTGAGCTCGGCCACGGCGGCGGCCCCCACGGCCGGTGGGTAGCGGGCCGCATTCTGGGCCAGGTACAGCAGCTCGGCCTCGGTTTTTTGGGCGAAAAGCTGGGCAGCCAGGGCAGCGGTAGCGCCTGGAGCGGCGGGGTCGGGGGTTTCCATTGCGAAACGGCGCGGCAAGGAGCGCGCCAGCCTGGGCAACCGGCCACTTTGCCAGTTGTTCGGCCGCAAGCAGCGTCTACATCTGCATCTTAATTACCGTGGCTTTGTACGCTTTGCCCGTTACGGGCGATGCCGGGCACAGCACCCGCAGCCAATCCTGCACTTCGGCACCGCGGGCATTCAGCTCTTTGTCCGTCAAAAACTGCCGTTGCGGCAGCAGGTCCGGCATGCGTTCCAGCACGTGCTGCTGGCTGCTGGCTACTTCCTGCATGCGCTGGAAATCTTCCTGCATGGCGGGGCCGAACTTGTAGGTGTACACCGCCGCCTTGTTCCAGTTGCTCCAGGTGGCGCGGGCCACCAGGGCCTGGTCGGCAAACATGGCGCCGGCCTTGCCCGCGTGGGCCTGGTTGGTGAGGTACTCCGTCTGGCACTCGGCCGCCCAGAAGCGCTTGGCCAGCTCGCGGTACTGGCGCAGGGCCATGCCGTTGGCCTTGGCTTTGGCAGCGGCGCGCTCGGCGGCGGGCAGGCGCTGCACCTGTTGGGCCACGGCCTGGTCTACCACGCCGTCGTAGGTAGGAATGGCCGACATTTCTACCTCTTCCAAACGCGGTGGGGCTTTGGGCTTGGCCGGGGCCGTGGGCACGGGCGGCGGCTGTTTTTTTTGCTTCACAACGTAAAAGCTACCGAGGCCCACAACCAATACCGCTGCCAGGCCCAGGGCGAGCGGGCCGGTGCGCAGGCCGCCGGCCGGCGACTGGTCGGGCGAAACGTAGGTAAGGGCCGGCAACTCGGCCGGGGCGGCCAGCGCCACGCCCCGGCGACGCAGCTCGCGGCGGGCAGAGTCAATCAGGCTGGGTTGGTAGAGCTCGGGATGGTCAACAAAAAACTGCAGTTCAGAATCGGTTTTCTGGTGGTAGAAGTCGTCGATGGAATCGGCCACGGCGGGTAAATGGAAAAGGGAATGGAGAAGAAAACAGGCAAAAAGGGGGCATATGGTAATTCCGGCGAACCAGACCCAGCTTCCCATTGGCAAGTTCGCACCAGATGCCACATTATGACGCATCCGGTTCCACAAAAATTACCGCGCCAACCACGCCGGCCCGGGGCCGTACACCCAAGCAGGCGGCTCATTTCCCTTCTCCCCTATTCCTTATCCCTCTTCCCCCATGCCTACGCCCGAGCAAAACCCCACCGACCCGCGCCCCGACCAAGCCAGCACCGGCGGCCTCACGCCTGACCAAGGCACCGACCGCGACCAAAATGCCAGCGGCAACCCCGAAGCCGGCACCGCCGCCGATGGCGCGATTCCGACCAGCACCCAGGAAAACATGGGCGACGGCGCGGGCATCCGCGGCGACTACGGCAACGCCAGCCAGACCAACGGCCTCGAAGGCGGCCCAGATGCTCCGGAAACGGATACCGAGCTGACCGGCTCCTGAAGTAACTGAACACGGCGGCCGAATCCGCCATTTTCAAGGTCGGATTTCTGATTTCGCGCCCGTACGGCTCGATTTCAGAAATCCGACCTTCTTATGTTGGGTTTGTTTGGCTGGCTGGTTCTGATTGAGAAGTTGTTTTAGGAAGTCGCCAGAACAGTGTAGAGACGCATACTTGCGTCTCGTTGTTGAACGATTACTGTTGAACGGCACAGACGACGAGACGCAAGTATGCGTCTCTACCTCGACACACCGACTTTCTATACAGCTTCTGAAGCCGGTGGAGACGTCGGCGCCGGGCTTCGACGGCCTCGGCGTAATTTGCGGGCGTTTCTGTGTTGCCAATTTCGTTTGATGGTCCGTTTTCTTGCCGCTGGCCGGCTTCTGTTGTTTGTAGGGCTGCTGGGGAGCGGCCTGCTTAGCGCCGTTCGGGTTCAGGCCCAGGCCGAGGAGGGAGTGCCGCCCAAGCGCGAGCTGCGCGGCATGTGGGTAGCCACCG
Organism: Hymenobacter glaciei; assembly: GCF_039539585.1. Lineage (NCBI taxonomy): Bacteria > Pseudomonadati > Bacteroidota > Cytophagia > Cytophagales > Hymenobacteraceae > Hymenobacter > Hymenobacter glaciei. Next base: position 28,500 of record NZ_BAABDK010000034.1, read on the forward strand.
TCGAGAACATCGACTGGCCCAACCAGCGCGGCGAAGCGCCCGAGCAGTACCGCCGCGACTACCGCCGCCTGCTCGACGCCGGCCAGCGCGCCGGCCTGAACGCGGTGTTCGTGCAAATCCGGCCCGCTTCGGATGCCTTCTACAAGTCCGACATCGAGCCCTGGAGCAAGTGGTTGACCGGCGTGCAGGGCCGCGCCCCGGCCAACGGCGACGACCCGCTGCCCTTCCTCATTACTGAGGCGCACCGGCGCGGCATGGAGTTTCACGCCTGGTTCAACCCGTACCGCGCCACCATGGACTCGGTAACGCGCCGCCTGGCCCCCAACCACCCCTACCGCCAGCACCCCGAGTGGTTTTTGCGCTACGGCGGGCAGCTGCTGTACAACCCCGGCTTGCCGGCGGTGCGCGCCCACATCACCCGCGTGATTCTGGACGTGGTGCGGCGCTACGATATTGATGCGGTGCACTTCGACGACTATTTCTACCCCTACCCGGCAGTTGGGCAAGTGTTTCACGACGAAGCCGCCTTCCGCGACCAGAACCCCGACGGCATTGCCAAGTTGGCCGACTGGCGCCGGCAGAACGTGAACATCCTCATCCGCGACCTGCACGACAGCATTCGGTCGGCCAAGCGCTGGGTGAAATTCGGCATCTCGCCGTTTGGTGTGTGGATGAACAAATCGGCCAACCCGCTGGGCTCCAATACCCGCGCCGGGCAGCCGTCGTACTCGAACCTGTACGCCGACTCGCGCCTGTGGCTGGAGCAGGGCTGGATTGACTACATCCTGCCGCAGCTGTATTGGAGCACCAATTTCAAGCTCGTGCCCTACCCCGTGCTGCTCGAATGGTGGACGCGCAACCACTTCGACCGCCACCTCTACATCGGCCACGGCACCTACCGCATGCTCGAAAGCACGCGCTCGGACACCACCTGGCGCAACCCGCGCGAGCTGCCCCGCCAGATTCGGCTGAACCGCAGCTACGACGGCGAAGCGCCCGGCAGCGTGTTCTTCTCGGCCAAATCGGTGCTCACCAACCCGCTGCACACCACCGACTCGCTGCGCCGGAACCTGTTCCGCTACCCGGCCCTCATCCCCACCATGCCCTGGATGGACGCTATGCCGCCGCTGCCCGTGGCCAACCTCACCCTGCGCCGCCTCAGCCACTACGTGACCTTGAACTGGCAGAGCGGCGCGCCCGCTGCCGACGGCGACATTGCCACCTACTACGTCCTCTACCGCTTCGAGGCCAACGAGCGCGCCACGCCCAACGACCCGCGCCACATCCTGGCCCTGCCGCGCCCCGCCCCCGGCTACCCCGCCACATTTGTGGATACCACCGCCGTGCCCGGCCAGGCCTACGCCTACTACGTCACGGCCGTCGACCGGCTGCACAACGAGAGCCGCCCCATGCGCGTGGTGACCGCCGGCCAGGCCGGCCCCGAGCTGGCCGTGGGCCAATCTCCGGCCGGGGCCCCGCGCCCGGCCACGCAACCAGCCGCGCCCACGGTGGCTTCTGCGCCGGCTCCCGTGCGCCCGCAACCGGTGCTGCGCCCCACGCCCGCAGCCGAAAAGCCGGAAGGCTCGGCTCCATTCTCGAAGGTAAAAATCAAGGAGAAGCCGGCGAAAAGGAAGGGCTTTTTCGCGCGGCTGTTCGGGGGCAAGTAATACCTCAGTATCATTTTTGCCCCCCCCTGATGGGCACGGTTCGGCTGCTGGCATTGATTTCCTGAAACAGAAGAGCCTGGCGCGTTGCGTCGGGCTCTTTTGCTTTTAGACTTTGGCTCAACCTTTTGCCTGAAGCGACCAGCTTCGAGCAGTTTCGGAGTCAGTGGATGTAGGGGCGGGGTCGTACCCGGTAGGGCTTGCCCCCGCCTGGACGTTGACGCCCGTTGACCGGTTCCGTTCAACGACGGGCGGGGGCAAGCCCTACCGGGTATGACCCCGCCCCTACATCGTTCAACCTGTACACTGACCACGAAATCGCTCTAGCTTACATTGCCTAAGCGCAACAACAGAATTCTCCTGATGCAGAACAGACAGGTAAAACTCCGAAAAACCGAAAAAGCTGACCTGGAATTTTTCTTTCGATTTCAGCTTGACGAAGAGGCTAACTACTTAGCTGCCTTCACGCCCAAAGACCAACCCGACGAAGCAGCCTATGTTGAGAAATTCACCAGGTTCTTAAACGACCCGACCATACATATGCAGACGATTCTGGCCGATGGAACCATCGCAGGGAGCATGGCGAAATTCGAAATGAATGGCGACGCTGAAATCACCTATTGGATAGACCGAAACTTCTGGGGGAAAGGAATTGCGACAACAGCACTCAGCCAGTTTCTGGAAATTGAAGGCGCCAGGCCTCTTTTTGGCAAAGTGGCGTTTGACAATTCAGGCTCGCAGAAAGTCCTGGAGAAATGTGGCTTTGTCAAAATCGGCACGGACAAAGGCTTTGCCAATGCGCGCCAAACCGAGGTAGAAGAATTCATCTACAAACTGGAATAAGCATTGCCATTACTCACGTGGCAATTTGGTTGCAGCAATCAATATGATGGCGGTAATCAGCCTTGATTATACCCGACAATGTAGAGACGCGACCCATCGCGTCTTCGGGACCGCGCCGTTCCAGCATCGTTCAACGCCGAGACGCGATGGGTCGCGTCTCTACACCAGCCGGCCGATTTTCGCAGTTCTCTTCGACACAAGTACAACAGAAAAATTCAAGAGTTAAGTACTCCAGCAAAAGGAACCGTGATGCAGCGCATTCTGCGCATGACGTGCTTGTACCCAGTTGCTTTTGAACGAGGACTTAAAACGAAACGAGCCCGGCGTAATGCACCGGGCTCGTTTCATTCGGAAAATGCGGGTCAGCTTCTACAGCGCCTTCACGTTGAAGCTCACCGTCACATCTGTAGCCGAGGTACGGTTGATGCCCGTTACCTGCACCACGGCGTACTGGTCGAGGCCGCGCAGCTTGAGGATGATGACGTCGCCCACCACGATGTTATCCAACGTGGCAACTTGTGAGGCAGCCGCCGTGGCATTGTAGGTCTGGCGGATGCTGCTGAGCGTGGCCGCCGTGTACACGGCCGCAGTGGAGCGCACCAGACGGGTACCGGTGCTCAGGGTACGGAACTGCACGGCGTTGGTAGCGGTACTGCTGATGACCAGGTCTTTGCTAGTGGCGGGGCCGGTGGCGGGCACCGCGGCGAAGGTCGTTAGGTCATAGGCAGCGAGGTCGCCGCCGGTGGTGCCAGTGTAGGTGAGCGTGCCGGTGCGCACGGCCGCAAAGGGCGTGGCAGCGGCGGGGGTGTAAACGGCGGTGGCCGTGGCGCTGGCGGCGCGGGCCGGCGTACGCACCTTCACCTCGAAGCGGAAGGTGATGGGCTGGCCAGCGCTACCGGCCGGCAGCGGAATGTCGACGTTGGTGGTGAGTTCGGCGCCGCTGGCGGTGAGTTTGGTACGCACCACGCGCCGCTCGGCGGCAGTGCCCACTTTGGCGTAGGTCACCAGGCTGTCGAGGTCCTTGTACAGAATGCCGGCCGGAATAACGGCGGTGCTGGCCGGTGGCAGCGGCGCGGCCGTGATGCCGCCCTTGTTCAGCGTCACGCTGTAGCGGATGATGTCGCCGGGGGCGCTGGTAGCAGTGGCGGTGGGCAGCGTCACGTTGGTAGGGCCCGAGTTGATGACGATAGTCGGCGTGGCCTCGGCCAGGCGGAAGTAGAACGTCCGGGTTTTGGTCTGGCCGTTCTGGCTGTCCACGCGGGCATCGACGCGCACCAGGGACTTATTGGCTCCGGTGGGCACCGTGTAGTTCACCACCAGGGTGTCCACGTTTTTGCGCTTCGAGAAAGCGGGCGCGTACGTAAGGGTCTGCACGATGGCTGAGTCGCGGGCGGGCTCTACTTTCTGCAGAATCACAATCTGCTTGATGGGGTCGGTTTGCTGCGCGAACTGCAGCTCGAACGTCACGGTTTCGCCGCTGGCGTACTTGGTGGCCGTGCCCAGGGCATTGGTGGTGAGCAGCGTAGGGAACTGCGGCCCCTGGGCAGTGTAGTAGTCGTCGAGCTCTTTCTTACAGCCGGTGGCCAGCAGAGCCAGGGCCAGGAGCCCGCCCCAAAGGGCGCGGGCGGTGGGTATATAGTTCATGGGAATAGAAGTTGATTGAATGTAGGGCGGAGCCTTTGCTCCGCCAATCGGTGGCTGCGAACCGGGTCGTTGCTCCGCCAAGCGGGGGTGGGTCTGGGCGGCGCGGACGAGACGGAGCAAAGGCTCCGTCCTACGGCATGTCAAACCACAGCGGTTTGGTCACGTAGTCCTGGTCCGACGTGGCGCCGGCTTCGGCGTAGTTGGCGGCCACGGCGTTGGGGTTCACGGTGACTTCGGTGGCGCCCGGCAGCAGGCGGCGCGGGTACTTGCCCAGCAGCGGCCCGGTGCCGCCGTTCGAATACACGGGGTACTGGAGGTTGACGTAGATGTTGGAGTCAAAATCCAGGCGGCGCAGGTCCGACCACGAGTCCGGGTTCAGGAACATGGCGATGTACTTCTGCTCCATAATCGAGCGCAGCGTGAGGGCCGCCTCCGTCTGGGGCACGGCGGCGCTGGCGATATAGGCTTCAATCTGAGCCGAGGTAATGGCCGGGAACGTCACCGGCGGCGGCGAGAACGTGCCGCCGCCGCTCATCTTGCGGATGTGGGCCCGAATGCCTTCCTTCAGTGAAGCCAGCGCCAGGGTTTTGTTGTTGGCCCGGAAAGCAGCTTCGGCCTCAATAAACTTCACCTCGTGGTAGGTGATGGCCTCGTAGTAGCCCAGGTCGCGGGCGTACCAGCCGCCGTAAAAGTCGGTGAGCGTAGAGCCGGGCGTGAGGTTGGCCGTGCTGGCCGTGCCCGCGCCGGGGGCCGCGCCGGTGCTGGTGCTGGGCACCATCACGCCAAAGCGTGGGTCGACCACCCCTGGAAAAGTAGTGCCGTTGAGGTACTTGATAAGGTTGAGCGAAAACGTGGCCCCGCCGAAGTTACCCCGGGTTGGCCCGAAGATGTTGGTGGTGTTGGTGAGCGGGGCCACCGCCGGCTGGAACTGCAGCTGCGCATCGTCGGCCGACGTTTGGAAGGCCTTGGCGCACAGGGCCAGCACGGCGTTGGGGTCGTAGCTGGCTTTTTTGGTGAGGTGCTGGGCCTGGCGGGCCTTCAGGGCGTAGGCTAGGCGCTGCCATTTCAATACGTCGCCTTTGTACAGGATATCGCCGCTTTCGCTGGGCGAGGTGCTGTAGAGGGGGCGAAAGTTGGCGCTGGCCGGCTTCAGCATCTCCACCAGGCCCTCGTCGAGCAACTGGTTGATGGTGGAATAAATCTGCTGCTGCGAGTCGTACTTGGGCGTGAAGTTGGCTCCGCCCTGGTAGGCTTCTGAGTATGGAATGTTACCCAGCATGTCGGTGGCGTGGGCCAGAATGAGGGCTTGCATAATCTTGCCCGCGCCCACGTAATAGGGCGAGCCTTCGGCCAGCGCCGCCTTCTGCATCACCGGAATGTTGCCGCCCGATTGAAAGTACGAGAAGTTGAAGGTGTTGGTGCTTTGGGCGTTGGTGAAGAAAAACTGGTCGTTGCCGCCGCTGTTGGCCGTGCGGCTCACCACGTACTGCGTGATGAACGGCGTGCGCAGGGCCGTGAACATCTGCGTCTGAATGCCATTGGAAATGATGCCCGGCAGGATGAAGTTCGGCGTCGACGACACCGGGTTGTTGGGGTTGTTGTTCACGTCGAGAAACTTCTCGCACGCGGTGAGGGCCGGTAGGCTCAGTAAGCTGAGGCCAAGGATATATCGTTTCATGTGGTTAGTTGTCAGTGGTGGGGGTTGCTGGCCCGGTCCGACCGCCCTAGGCGGTCCGACCGGTTGTTGAAACAACGGTTTCGTTCGTGCTTCAACCGGTCAGACCGCTTAGGGCGGTCAGACCGTACCAGCAATTAAAAATTCACGCGCAGGGCCATGTCCACGCCGCGCGTGGCGGGCACGTTGCCGTAGTCGAACCCGCCGGAGCCGCCGCCGCGTACACCCGCGCCAGCGGCTGCCGTTTCGGGGTCGGCGCCGGTGTAGTTGGTCAGCAGCACCAGGTTGCGGCCGGTCACGCTCAGCTCGGCGCCTTTGATGAACTTAGTGGCGCCCAGCAGGCTGGCGGGCACGGCGTAGCTCAGGGTCACGTAGCGCAGGCGGGCCCACGAGCCGTCTTCGATGAAGGCCGTGCCCACGGCCCCCAGAATGCTGGTGTAGTAGGTCTGCGTCAGCTCTACAGGGCGGGTGTTGGGCGAGTACGTAACGCCCCCGTCCGCATTTTTTTTGATGGTGCCGTCGGGGTTGAGCGGGGCCACCACGCCATCGAACACCACTTGCTTGTAGCGGTCGGCGGTGCGGGGCGAGGTGCCCACGCGGGTCTGGTACCAGTCGTTGCCGTTGATGACCACGCCACCCACGCGGAAATCAAACAGCGAAGTGAGCGACAGCCCCTTATAAGTGAACGTATTGGTGAGCTGGGTGGTGAAGCGCGGGGCGCGGTTGCCGGCGTAGGTGAACAGGCTGTTGACGGTGGGGTAGCCGGTGGTAGTGTTCACAATCACCTTCCCATAATCGGGGTTGTTGGGGTCGGTTACGCGCGCAAAATCGGAGGCCCCCACGCCCGAGATGGACCGGCCGGGAAAGGCCCCGCCCTCGTGCACATCGGTGATAAAGGCATCGGACTGAAACACCACCGTGAGCGGGAACGGCAGCTCCTCCACCCGGTTGGTGTTGTGGAAAAAGTTGGCCACGATGTCCCAGCTGAAGTCTTTGCCCTTCACCGGCGAGCCCGTCAGCGACACTTCCTGGCCCTCGTTCGTCACGATGCCGCCGTTGATGTACTGCAGAATGAAACCGGCCGACTGGCTCACCCGGGGCGCGATAATCTGGTCGGTGGTGCGGGAGAAATAGTAATTGAAATCCAGGCCCAGGCGGTTTTTCAGAAACTGCAGCGCTACGCCGGCCTCGTAGGTGCGGGTGCGCTCGGGCTTCAGGTTGGGGTTCGAGCCGAAGAAGTCGTTGCGGAAGCCGCCACCGATGTAGGTATTCTGCGTCAGGGCCGATTCCACGCGGTAGGGGTTGGTATCCTTGCCCACTTCGGCAATGGAGGCACGTACCTTGCCGTAGTTCAGAATGTTGCTCTGGTCGAGGCCCAGGGCTTTGGTGAACTCATAGCCCACACCAGCCGAGCCGTACAGGAAGCCCTTGCCAAACACCTTGTTCTGTTCGGGGCGCGGCAACGTCGACGACTGGTCGTAGCGGGCCTGCAGCTGAATGAACAACTGGTTGAATAGCGTGCCGTTCAGCTGCGCGAAGTTGCCGATGACGTGGCGGGTGTTGTCGCGCTGCAGCGCGCCGCGGTTCACCGTGTTGTTGAGGCCGGTGAAGTTGGGGTTCTGGAAAATCAGGCCGATGTAGTCCACCGCCTGGTCTTTGTTTTCCTCAATGGTATTGCCCAAAATGAGCGAGCCGCCGAAGTTGGTGCCGAAATCGTGCGCGAACGTGGCCAGCGTGGTCGCCGTGACAGACCGGAACTGGTCCACGGTTTCGGAGATGCCGCCGTTCTGGTTGCCCACCTGCGAGGTGCCCACCGCGCGCACCGAGGTGTTCCGCGAGGTGTAGATGTCGGTGCCAATGTTGTGGCTTAGCGTGAGCCAGGGCGCTACTTTAAAGCTCAGCTGGGCGTTGCCAATAAAGCGGTTGATGCGCTCGGTCTGGGGGTTGTTGTACACCGTCCAGTAGGGGTTGTCGGCGTCGGCGTCGGTGCCGTTGCCCAAAGCCAGCAGGCGGCGGCGCGAGCCGTCGGGGTTGAGGTAGTTGCGGGCGTCGTCGCCGCGCGGCCAGTTCAGCAAGCTCAGCAGATACCCGCCCGACGAGCCAAACAACCCCGGCCCCTGAATGGGCCGCAAGCCGCCCGAAGTCAGGTACTGGGCCGAGCCGCTCACACTGAGCTTGTTGGAGATGGCCGCCGTGCCCGACAGGCGTACCGTGCTTTTGTCGTAGGTGCTATTGGGTACCACCCCCGACTGCTGCAGGTTGGAGGCCGACATAAAGAACGAGGCCTTCTCCGAGCCGCCCGACATGTTCAGGAAGTTCTGGTAGGTGTAGCCTTTCTGGAAGAAGTTGCCGATGTTGTCGTACACCGGCTGGTTGGCCCCGAAGCGCGGGCCGAACGACACGCGCGTGGTACCGTCGAAAATCCCGTTCGAGCCCTGGCCGTACAGGTCCTGCATTTTGGGCAGGCGGTTCACCTGGTCTACCGACACCTGGGTGCGGAAGTTAAGCGTAGTAGCGCCAGCTACGCCTTTTTTAGTCGTAATCACCACCGCGCCGCTGGAGGCGCGCAGGCCGTAGAGGGCCGCCGCCGCCGGGCCTTTCAGCACCGTGATGCTGGCAATGTCTTCGGGGTTGAGGTCGCCGGCGCGGTTGCTGGCGCCTACCGAGCGGCCCAGCAGGCCATTGAAGGCCGAGCCGCCGCCGGGCGCGGTGCTTTCCTGAAACGAGCCGTTGTCCATAATCATCCCGTCGATGACGAACAGCGGCTGGTTGTTGCCGTCGAGCGAGGTGCCGCCCCGGATAACGATGGCCGCGCCCTCGCCCGGCGCGCCGCCCGACGAGGTGATGTCCACGCCCGCCACTTTGCCTTGCAGCGCATTCACCACGTTGGTCTGGCGCGAGTCGATAATGTCTTTGCTCTGCACTTCCTGCACGGCCGTTACCAGCGTGCGTTTTTCCTGCTTGATGTTGTAGGCCGTCACCACTACCTCATCGAGACCGGTCGTGCTCTCCTTCAACACCACGTCGATAGTGCTGTTGGTGCCCACTGTGCGCTCCTGGGCAGCGTAGCCAATGAAGCTGAACACCAGGGTAGCGCCCGGCTCGGCCGACAGCGAATAGCGGCCGTCGGCACCAGTGGTGCTGCCGTTGGTGGTGCCCTTCACGAGCACCGTCACGCCAGGCAGGGGCGCTTGGTCGGTGCCGGAAGTAACGGTGCCCGATACCGGGCGCGCTGTTTGGGCCCAGCTGGGCGGAGCCAGCAGCACGGCCAACACCAGCAGCAATAGCCAGTAAGGTTTTTTCATGATGGGAAATGAATGGGTGAGAAAAATGGAGGTGGGATGAGAAGAAGTAGGAGGAGGCTCAAGCCCCGGGGAAACGGAGATACCAGATGGCAAGCGCGGCAATACGTGGCCGGAATCAGTTCCGAAGCGATGCAGCCCAAGTGGCCTGCAGGAGCCTTCCGATGCCCAAAAAACGCTGCGGCGGTACGGGCCAACCGTCCGAGCCGCAACGGGAATACTCATGCGGGTGGTGGCCCCGCAGCACTTTCAAAAGTGCGAAATATTCAAGCAATATTCATTGAAAATTTCGCAATTGCGAACCCATGCCATGATGTTGTGCAGCATCTGAGAATTCAGGTTCTGGCGTATAAACAACTGCCTATTTTTGCCCGGGAGGCACAGAAAACGCGGCTTTGTTTTGATAATCAGCTAGGTTTTGCCACCTTTCGGCCCGGGCCGCACGGGCCCGGGTCCTTTCACCTACTGCATTCTCGCCATGCCCACGCTGCTCGCCACTCTGCCCGCCACGGCCGGCGCTCACCTCCCGGTGGAGCTCTACGCCGATTCCGAAGCGGCCTCGGCGGCCGTCGCGGCCCAGATAGCCGGCCTCATTCGCACCCGCGCGGCCGAGGGGCGGCCCTGCGTGCTGGGCCTGGCTACCGGCTCCTCCCCTACGCGGGTTTACGAGGAGCTGGTGCGCCTGCACCGCGAAGACGGCCTGAGCTTCCAGAACGTCATCAGCTTCAACCTCGACGAGTATTACCCGATGGCTCCGGGCTCGCTGCAGAGCTACGTGCGCTTCATGCGCGAGTACCTGTTCGACCACGTCGACATCCGGCCCGAAAACGTGCACATCCCCGACGGTACCGTGCCCGAGGCGCAGGTAGCGGCCTTCTGCCAGCGCTACGAAGAGCAGATTCGGGCGGCCGGCGGCATCGATTTGCAGCTGCTGGGCATTGGGCGCACGGGCCACATCGGCTTCAACGAGCCGGGCTCGGGGCCAGCCTCGCGCACCCGCCTCATCACTCTCGACCACGTGACGCGCACCGACGCGGCATCCGATTTCTACGGCGAGGAAAACGTGCCCCGCCGGGCCCTCACCATGGGCGTGGGCACCATTCTCGAAGCCCGCCAGGTTGTGCTGCTGGCCTGGGGCGAGGGCAAAGCCGCCGTGGTGAAGCGCATGGTGGAGGGCGACGTTACCGACTCGGTACCCGCCACCTACCTGCAACGCCACCCCGCCGTGCAGGTAGTGCTGGACGAGGCCGCCGGCGCCGAGCTTATCACCCGCAAAACGCCCTGGCTGCGCAGCCTGCCCTGCAACTGGCACGATGCCGCCCTGGTGCGCAAAGCCGTAACCGGCCTCGCCCGCACCGTAAGCAAGCCCTTGCTAAAGCTGACCGACGAAGACTACAACGAAAACGGCCTCTCGGAGCTGCTGGCGCAGTCGGGCCCGGCCTACGACCTAAACATTCGGGTTTTCAACGAGCTCCAGCACACCATAACCGGCTGGCCCGGCGGCAAGCCTAATGCCGACGACACCTACCGGCCCGAGCGCGCCGCGCCGTTTCCAAAGCGCGTGCTCATCTTCTCGCCGCACCCCGACGACGACGTGATTTCGATGGGCGGCACCTTGCTGCGGCTCGTCGACCAAGGCCACGAGGTGCACGTCGCCTACCAGACGTCGGGCAACATTGCCGTGTTTGACGAAGATGCCCTGCGCTTCGCCGATTTCGCGGCCGAATACGACCAGATGTTTCAGCAGAACGACCCGGCCGGGGAGCAGTTCTACCAGCGCGTGGCCGACTTCCTGCACACCAAAGCTCCCGGCCAGGTCGACTCGGCCGAGGTGCAGCAGCTCAAGGGCGTTATCCGCCGGGGCGAGGCGCGGGCGGCTCTGCGCTACGCCGGGCTCGACCCCACCACCCGCGCCCACTTCCAGGACCTGCCTTTTTACGAAACCGGCCGCGTGCGCAAAAACCCCCTCGGCGACGAAGACCTGCGCCTGACCATGGAGCTGCTCAACCGCATCCAGCCCCACCAGATTTACGCCGCCGGCGACCTGAGCGACCCGCACGGCACCCACCGCGTGTGCCTGGCCGCCATTTTCGAGAGCATTACCCGCCTCAAAGCGTCGGGCACGCCCTGGCTCGACGACTGCTGGGTATGGCTCTACCGTGGGGCCTGGCAGGAGTGGGACATCGACCAGATTGAAATGGCCGTGCCGCTCTCGCCGCAGGAGCTCACGCGCAAGCGCCGCGCCATCTTTAAGCACCAGAGCCAGAAAGACCGGCCGCTATTTCCCGGGGCCGACCAGCGCGAGTTCTGGCAGCGCAGCGAGGCCCGCAACCGCACCACCGCCAAGCTCTACGACGAGTTGGGCCTGCCCGAATATGAGGGCATTGAAGCTTTCGTGCGCTGGGAATTTTAGCTTCGTCTTGGCGCCCTGAAGCCATTTATGAGGTACAGGCCAGTACAAAACCGGTTTGTACTGTTGCGAGAGTTTATACAAGTCCTAGTTTGACGCCTTATTTATTCGGCTCTCACAGGCACTTCGCCTGCTGTTGAGGTAAGCTGATGCCGATGCATTTATATTATAAATACATTTATTGTAAATATTTTGTAAATCATTGCTTTTCTTAGCCTCACGAAACCCACCAACCCTTTTTTCTCATGTCGTACTCTTACTGTTTGCAGCAGTTGGGCCGTCCGTTGGGCGGACTGCTGCTGTGCCTGCTGCTGGCCCTGGCGGCCCGGGCCCAAACCGGTACCCAACGCTACACGCTGAAGGGCCGCGTAACCGATGCCGCTGGCCAGGGCTTGCCTGGGGCCAACGTGCTGCTGGCCGGCACGCAGGCCGGTACGGCTGCGAACGCCGACGGCGACTACACGCTGAGTTTAAGCACTGCGCCGGGGCCTTACACCCTCACGGTATCGTTGGTGGGCTACCAAACCGTGATGCGCCCGCTGACGCTGGGTGCCGATGAGAACGTGACCGCCAACGTGAGCCTGAGCGAAGCCCGGCAGAAGCTGGACGAAGTGGTGGTGGTGGGCTCGACGGTGAGCGTGAACAAGCGCGAGCTGGGCAACGCCATCAGCACCATTCGGGCCGAAGACCTGGCACAAAGCGGCTCGGGCGGGGTGCTGAATTCGCTGCAAGGCAAGGTGCCCGGCGCGCAGATTACTCAGAACTCGGGCGACCCGGCCGGCTCCATCTCGGTGCGCCTGCGCGGGGTGCACTCGCTGCTGGGCTCGTCGGACCCCTTGTATGTGATTGACGGCGTGATTGTGAGCAACGCCAGCACCAACGTGTCGCAGCTGGCCGTGAGCAACGACATTGGAGCCGCCAGCGCCGGGCAAAACCGCCTGGCCGACCTCAACCCCAACGATATTGCCAGCCTGAACGTGATAAACGGGGCGGCGGCGGCAGCGCAGTACGGCTCGCGGGCCGCCAACGGCGTGGTGCTCATCACCACCAAACGCGGGCAGGCCGGTGCCCCGCGCGTGAGCGTGTACACGAGCGTGAACCGGAACGAGCTGCGCAAATCGGTGCCGGTGAATACCTACGGCAAGCAATTCGGCTACGCCGGACTGCGCCTGTACCCCATTGGCGGCGTGACGCCGGCTCAGGTTGCGGCCAACCCCGGTACCACCACCACACCCATCACCCGGGCCAACCTGACCACGCAGCTGGCCAATAACCTGGTGGACGTGACGCGCTACAACTACTTCGACCAGATTTTCCAGAAAGGCTACGGCACCGACAACGGCGTTTCCATTGCTGGCGGCTCGGAGCGGACGACGTATTTCGTGTCGGCCAACTACCTCCGCAACCAGGGCATCATCAAGGGCACCGATTTTACGCGCTACAACCTGCGGGCCCGGGTCGACCAGCGGCTCACCGACTGGGCCAAGGTGTCGGCGGGGCTGAGCTACATCAACAGCTTTTCGAACGAGAAGGCCAACGGCAACGTGTTCTACAGCCCAATTAACGCCATCAACATCACCAACAACATTTATGACATTACCCGGCGCGACGCGGCCGGCAACCTGCTGGCCGTGGAGCCTACCCGCGTGAACCCGCTCTCGACCATCGAGGACATGAAATTTACCCAGGGCGTGAACCGCACCGTGAGCGACGTGCAGCTGAATCTGACGCCATTCAAAGGCTTTTCGGTGGACTACGTGCTGGGCGTGGATGCCTACTCGCAGGTGGGCCGGGGCTACATCCGGCCCTACCCCTACCAGGCCACGGCCGGCCTGCCCGCCGCCCGCTACCCCGGCGGCTTCGCCTCGAACGCCGCCAACGCCGTGCTGCTGCTGAACTCGGACGTGAACCTGGGCTACGAGCGCAGCTTCAGCGAAAACCTGAAGCTGAACCTGCTGGCCGGCTACAGCTACCAGTTCAGCCAGCAGGATTACAACACTGCCCAGGGCCAGAACCTGGCCCCCTTCGTCGAAACCGTGAGCGGGGCTTCCAGCACCACCATTACGGCCAATTACTTTCTCGACCGCTTCGACCTGAGCGGCTACTACGGGCAGGCCACCATCGGCTTCCGCAACCTGGCTTTCCTGACGGGGGCGTTGCGGCGCGACCGGTCGTCGAAGTTCTCGCCCTCGCAAACCAACCAGCTCTACCCCAAGGTGAGCGCCTCGCTGGTGGTGTCGGACCTGGCGTTTTGGAAAGATGCCGCTTTCGCCCAGAAATTTACCAGCCTGAAGCTGCGTGCCAGTTACGGCGAGGCCGGCAACCTGACCGGCGTTGGTTCCTACGACCGGTTTTATCAGTTTAACCCGGTGCCGCTGCTGGGCAAAAACACCGTGGTGCCCGGCACTACCCTGGCCAACCCCGACGTGCGCCCCGAGCGCATGGCTGAGTTGGAAGCCGGCGCGGACCTCTCGTTTTTTGCCGACCGCCTGACGCTGGGCGTCACGGCCTACAACCAGCAGATTAGCTCGCTGCTGCTGCGGCGCAACGTGGCGCCTTCGTCGGGTGGCTCGGCCATCATCAACAACGTGGGCACCATGGAAAACCGGGGCCTGGAAGTAGCGCTGGGCGTACAGGCCGTGAAAACCACCGACTTCGGCTGGGACGTGAACCTGATTTACAACCGCAACCGCAACAAGGTGCTGAGCCTGCCCGGCTCGAACGGCGCGGTGCAGGCCATTTCCATCGACAACGTAACCGGCGCGCCGGTGTATTTGCTGGAAGGCCAGCCGGCCGGCGTGTTCTACGGCACCGGCTACGCCCGCAACCCCGACGGCTCGCTGCTGCTCACGCCCCAGGGCTTCCCGCAGGACGAGCGCACCAGTGGCCAGGCCGTGGGCTCGACCACCTTCGTGCCCGCGCGCGCCGCCGACGGCCAGCCTAGCTACGCGGCGGGCACCTCGGCGGCCAACATCGTCATCGGCAACCCCAACCCCAAGTGGACGGGCTCGCTCAATACCAACTTTAGCTACAAGAAACTGGGACTGCACGTGCTGCTCGATGCCGTGCGCGGCGGGAACGTGTTCAACGCCGACAAGCGCACCCGCCAGGGTGTGGGCCTCGGCGATTTGGCCGAGCAGGAACTGCGCGGGCAATTGCCGCGCGGCTACGTCTTCGCCATCTACAACACCCAGGAATTCCGCATCGACGATGGCTCGTATGTGAAGCTGCGCGAAGTGGCCCTGAGTTACGGCCTGCCCACATTCAGCAAATTTATCAGCTCGCTGAACCTAAGCCTGGTAGGCCGCAACCTGTACTCGTGGGACCACTACAACGGTTTTGACCCCGAAACCAGCGCCGGGGGCTCGTCGGACCTGCTGCGGGCCATCGACTTCGGCAACGTGCCGGTGCCGCGCACTTACCAGGTTAAGTTTTCGGCCACGTTCTAATTCCGCCCGATTCTCATGAAAAAGCTCCTTCTCTTTGCCACCACACTGGCTTTGGCCCTTGGTGGCTGCTCCAAAGAATACCTGAACCCCAGCAGCATTAGCCTGCCGCAGGCCACGGGCTCTTCCGACGGCTTGCTGACGCTTTGCAACGGCCTGCAGCAGCGCTACAGCACCGGCGCGTCGCTGAGCGTGCCCTACAATGCCACCGCCCTGGGCGGCCTAAGCACCCGCGAGCTGACCGTGCTGAATGTGGGCAATAACGAAGAATTCAACGTATTCCTGGGCGGGGCCAGCGTGAACAACAGCAACTTCGTGGTGCGCAACCTCTGGACGCAGTGCCAGCTGGTACGCGCCAACGCCGACCTGGTGCTGCAAAACGTGGGCAACGCGCCCGACCCTGGCACCCGCAGCGGCATTGTGGCCTACGCCAGCATCTTCCGGGCCCTGAGCCTGGGCACGCTGGCGCAGTTCTTCGAGAAGGCCCCCATCGTGACCCAGGAAAACGCCCCGTTCGTCGACCGCGTGGCGGTGCTGCAATCGGCCGTTACCCAGCTCGAAGCGGCCGCCACCCAGTTGGCCGCCACACCGGTGTCGGCCGAATTCACGGCCAAGATTGCGCCGGGCATCGACTTGCCCAACACCATCCAGGCGCTGATTGCCCGCTACAGCCTTTTCGCCGGCGACTACGACAAAGCGCTGGCCGCTGCGGCCCGCGTCGACCTGAGCAAACGCTCGGTGTTCAACTACGACGACCTCACCCGCAACCCGCTCTTTGAGTACGCCTTCGGCAATAAGAACGTGTTTGAGCCCACCAACGCCAGTCTGGGCCTGACTGGCGCGCTGGCACCCGAAGCCGGCGACCGCCGCCTGCCGTTTTACGTGCGCACCAACCCCAGCGCCACCCAGAACCTCGGCACGGGCTTCTTCACGGCCAACAGCGCCCCCATTCCGGTATACGTGCCCGGCGAAATGCTGCTGATTCGGGCCGAAGCCTACGCCCGCAAAGGCGACCTCGCCAATGCTGTTATCGAGCTGAACAAGGTGCGGACCAGCACGGCACCGGCCACGCTCAACTCGGCTGGCCTGCCCACGGCCCCGCCCGGTGCGGGCCTGGCCCCTTATGCCGGCCTCCTCACGGCGGCCGACATCCTCACCGACATTCTGCGCAACCGCCACATCGAGCTGGCCTACCAGGGCTTCCGGCTGGAAGACAGCCGCCGGTTTGGCCGCCCCGGCCCCGGCCCGCTGGCCACCAACGAGCGCAACCGCAACTTCTACCCTTACCCGCGGGTGGAGCGCGAAAACAACTCGCAGACGCCCCCCGACCCGTTGCAGTAGGACTTTGCAGCGAATCGAGGTATGATAAAAGAACGTCATGCTCATCTGGCGTCCGCGCAGCCGAAGCATCTCGCGTGTGGTAGTAATCCAATCGTATTGATTACTGGTGGTACGCGAGATGCTTCAGCTGCGCTCAGCATGACGTTCTTTTGCTTCCTTCCCAATCCCCTCCTACCCTCCTACCCTCCTACCCTTAAAAATGAACCCCCACCTCGCCCGCCTGTGCCAGTTGGCCGGCCAGCCCAGCCGCCGCATCATCGGCCTCATGTCGGGCACTTCGCTCGATGGGCTTGACGTAGCGTTGTGCCGGCTCGAAGGCCACGGTCCGGGCATCAAACTTACGCTGGAGCACTTCCAAACCGTGTCTTATACTGAAGACACGAAGCAGCGCATCCGCCAGGTGTTCGCTCGCGACTCGGTGAACCTCGAATATCTCACGCTGCTTAACCCCTGGCTGGGCCAGTTGCACGCCCGCGCGGTGCTGGCCTGTCTGGCCGAGTGGCAAATCGCACCCGCCGAAGTCCACCTCATCGCCAGCCACGGCCAGACCATCTACCACGCTCCGCGCCACCAGCACCAGCGCCCCGGTTTCGACTTGAACGCCACGCTGCAAATCGGCGATGGCGACCATATAGCGGTAGAAACCGGCATCATCACGCTTTCCGATTTCCGCCAGAAGCACGTGGCGGCCGGCGGCGAAGGGGCCCCCCTGGCTGCCTACGGCGACTTCCTGCTGCTCAGCAGCCCCGCCGAAGAGCGGCTGCTGCTTAACCTCGGCGGCATTGCCAACTTCACCTACCTGCCCCGCGCCGGTGGCGATGCCACGTCCGCTTTCAGCACCGATACCGGCCCCGGCAATACCCTGCTCGACGCGACCGTGCGCACCTACCGCCCCGACTTGGCCTACGATGAGAACGGCCGCCTGGCCTTAGCGGGCCACGTGCATAAAGGCTTGCTGACCGAACTGCTGGCCCACCCCTTCTTTGCCGCGCCCCTGCCTAAAACTACCGGCCCCGAGCTGTTTGCGCCCGCCTACCTGGCTGCCGCTCAAGAGTGCAGTGCCACCACAGGCCTGCCGCTGGAAGACCTGCTGGCAACGTTGGCCGAGTTCAGCGCCGTTGGCGTGGCGCGGGCCGTGCGGCTGGCTTTCGCCGGCCGACCCGCGCCAACGGCCGTGTACGCCAGTGGCGGCGGGGCGCACAACCCCGCTCTCATGCAGGCCCTGGCCCGCCACCTGCCCGGTACCCGCTTCGCTAGTACTGATGAACTCGGCGTACCCGGCGATGCTAAAGAAGCCATCTTGTTTGCGGTGCTGGCCAACGAAGCCGTGGCAGGCACGCCAGTTTCTATTGGCGCGGGCCGGCAGCGGGTGCCAGCCGTGAGCATGGGCAAGGTGTCGTTTCCGGGGTGAGGCGGTGGCTTTGAACGACTGAATAGAGAACGTCATGCTGAGCGCAGCCGAAGCATCTCTACCGCGAAGAGTAATTTATTTACTATTGCGGTAGAGATGCTTCGGCTGCGCTCAGCATGACGTTCTTCTATTTTTCTGCGACAACCACTACCCAATCCCACCCACCCCGCCATGAATTCCACCACCCAGGCCGCCCTCGACACCACCGGTACGCAGCCGCTGGCTGAGGCCTCCCAACCCGGCCGCCTCATCAGCCTCGACGTGTTTCGTGGCCTCACCGTGATGGCCATGATACTGGTGAATAACCCCGGCGACTGGGGCCACATTTACCCGCCGCTGGAGCACGCCGAATGGAACGGCTGCACGCCCACCGACCTCATTTTCCCGTTTTTCCTGTTCATTGTGGGCGTGAGCCTGGTGTACGCCCTCGATGGGGTGAAGCGCCGAGGCGGCCCGCAGGGCGCGGTGCTAGGCCGCGTGGCGCGCCGGGCCGCTGTGCTGTTTGGCCTGGGCCTGCTGCTGTCGCTCTACCCAAAGTTCGATTTCTCGGTGGTGCGCATCATGGGCGTGCTGCAGCGCATTGCGCTGGTGTTTTTCGGGTGCAGCGTCATTTTCCTGACCACCAGTCGGCGCACGCAAATCTGGCTGGTGGTGGGCTTCCTCATTGGGTACGCGGTGCTGATGCAGCTGGTGCCGGTGCCCGGCTTCGGGCCGGCCAACCTGGAGCCTGCCACCAACCTTGGGGCCTGGCTCGACCGCCTCGTCTTCAGCGAGCCCCACCTCTGGAAAACCAGCAAAACCTGGGACCCCGAAGGCCTGCTCGGCACGCTGCCCGCGCTGGCCACCGGCTTGCTCGGTGCGCTCACCGCCCAATGGCTGCGGCGCCCCGACCGCGAACCGGCGGCCAAAGTCGCCTGGCTGTTCATCGCCGGCGGTGGGCTGGCGCTGCTTGGCCTCATCTGGCACCCCTGGTTCCCCATCAACAAAGCTCTCTGGAGCAGCCCTTACGTGCTGTACACCGGCGGGCTGGCCATGGCCGGACTGGCCGCATTGTATTGGATTTGCGACGTGCAGGGCCACCGCGCCTGGACGCGGCCCGCGCTGGTTTACGGCGTCAATGCCATTCTCGTGTTCTGCCTTTCAGCGCTGCTTTCGCGCACGTTCGGGCTGTTTAAGCTGGCGTTGCCCGGCGGCAAAACCGGTGGCGTCAAGGAATGGCTGTATGAGTGGGGCATCGCGCCGTACTTCGCCGACCCACGCACTGCCTCGCTGGTAGGGGCCGTGGCGCTCATCGTCATCTGGTATTTCATTCTGAGCTGGATGTATCGGAAAGGCGTGGTATTGAAGGTGTGAGGCCCGGGCACCGGCCGTACCTTTGTGGCGATAGTATTCCCGCTATTATCTCGATGCTCGAAGCCCCTATTGTTATCCTGACGCCACTGTTTTCATGCCGCTCATGACGGCGTTTATGGCCTACAACCACGGCCGCTCGTTCTGGAGGTGGTTCGGCATTGGCTGCTGCCTGCCCTACGTGTCGCTGTTCGTGGTTATGTTCGTGGTACGCCGCGACAAAAAGCAGCTTGGCGCCGCGCCAGTGGTAGCTTAGGAAGCTTTCCAGTCGAGGTCGCTGTGCAGCGCGTAGCCAAGCATGGCCCTTCCTTGTTAACTACTCGCTACTGATACTCACGTTACCCTGTTTTCCCCCTTACCTCTTCCCTTTTTTATGTACAACGCGCTTCTTCATCTGCACTCCTGGTCCCGCTGGTTTGTGGTCATCTTCGGCCTCATCGCCGTGTACCGCGCCTACGTGGGCTGGAGTGGCCGCCGCGCTTTCGTGAGCGCCGACAACGGCATGAGTGCCGCTTTCTCGGGCTTTATGTGGTTGCAGGTACTCATCGGCTTTGGCCTGTATTTCGGCCTGAGCCCCTACGGCCTGAACGCCATGAAGCAGGCCGGCGCCATGAAAGACCCCACCACCCGCTTCTTCGGAATGGAACACGTCATGGTCATGATTCTGGCCGCCATCATCGCTCAAGTGGGCCGCATTGCCGTTAAAAAAACCGCCGACAGCACCCAGAAACACCGCAAGGCACTGCTCTATTTCGGCGTGGCTCTGTTGCTGGTGCTGCTCATGATTCCGTGGGGAATTTGGAATCCGGCCCGGCCGCTATTTCGTTTTTAGTTTTTACATCCTAAGTTTGGGGACGCTACGTATGTTCCGTAGCGGCATCCGTATTTGCCTGGCTCCCTTTTGCTTCCTCGCTCGTGACCACCGCGCCGAAACGTACTTATTCTGTTGAAGACTTCTCGGAGCTCATCAGCGCGCGCCTGCAACGTCTCGAAAGCACCCAGGAAGCGCGCCAACGCTACGGCGGCCTGCTCGCCGTATTGCGCCAACAAGTCGATTCGTATCGGAAAAGCCGACCGGCCGGCAAATAGCCCTTACTACTGAAATCACATCAAAAAGCCTTCCTGCTACGTAGCAGGAAGGCTTTTTCGTTTCACAATGCGACCCTAAGTAGTCGAGCAAAAGTAATTCGGCATCGGCCCGGTCCGACCGCCCTAGGCGGTCTGACCGGTTGAAGCACCTCCGGTTTTGCGCTGACGACAACCGGTCGGACCGCCTAGGGCGGTCGGACCGGGCCGGACGATGACCTGATTACTTCTGCTCGATTACTTAATCCTCACGAGGCTTAGTCGCCACTTTGCACTGTTTGACCAGTAAAGCATGAACTTTCGCTGCTGTGCTCTGGATGCTTTCTACCGAGCTTAGTAGCCTTATGTATTTTTTGGTAGAGTCAGCCATTATCACTTCTGCCAGCGAACGGGAGATGCAATCGCGCATTATTGAGTCCGTTACACCCTTCTCCTTGTCGAGACATTCACAACTCTTGGCAGCTATTTTCTCTTCCAGAGATTGGGCGGCGGCGGAGTGAAAACCAAACGCAAGAAACGCGGCTATTGGAAAGTATTTCATGGTAGGTAGTTGAGGCACTAGAGCGGTTTCGGAGTCAGTGGATGTAGGGGCGGGGTCGTACCCGGTAGGGCTTGCCCCCGCCCGGACGTTGACGCCCGTTGACCGGTTCCGTTCAACGACGGGCGGGGGCAAGCCCCGCCCCTACGTCGTTCAACCTGTACACTGACCACGAAACCGCTCTAATCTACGCGCTAAAAA
This sequence comes from Hymenobacter glaciei, assembly GCF_039539585.1. Classification (NCBI taxonomy): domain Bacteria; kingdom Pseudomonadati; phylum Bacteroidota; class Cytophagia; order Cytophagales; family Hymenobacteraceae; genus Hymenobacter; species Hymenobacter glaciei. The sequence goes on from NZ_BAABDK010000034.1 coordinate 49,411, forward strand.
GTTGCATTGGCAACCAACAGAAAGGCTTCTTGTGCCCGCGCAACTACTAGATAAACATGCCGCCTGAAGCTTCCAGGCGCTGGGCATTCACCCAGCGGGCTTCGTCGGTGCAGAGGAAAGCCACCACGCCGCCAATGTCGTCGGGCTGGCCCACGCGCCCCAGGGCCGTTTGCGCGGCAAGGAAATCGTTGACCTGCTTGTTATCACGCACGTGGCCGCCACCGAAATCGGTTTCAATCGCGCCCGGGGCCACCGTATTCACCGCAATGCCGCGCGCACCCAGTTCCTTGGCCTGGTAGCGGGTCAGTACCTCAATGGCGCCTTTCATGCTGGCGTAGGCCGACGAGCCCGGGTTGGCAAACCGCGCCAGCCCCGACGAGATGTTGATGATGCGCCCGCCGTCGCGGAGCAGCGGCAGGGCCTGCTGCGTCAGGAAAAAGGGCCCCTTCAGGTGAATGTTCAGCATGTCATCGAACTGCGCCTCGGTGGTATCGGCAAACAGCGCGTAGAGCGCCGTGCCGGCGTTGTTAATCAGGAAGTCGAATTTATCGGTGCCGAAGCTGTCCGTCAGTGCGGCAACAACCTGCGCGTAGAATGCCGGGAAGCTGGCCACGTTGGCGGCGTCAAGCTGCAAAGCCACGGCCTTGCGGCCCAGGGCAGCAATTTCGGCGACCACCGCGTTGGCTTCAGCCTGCTGGCTGTGGTAAGTCAGGATAACGTCGATGCCTTTGTTGGCCAGGCTCAGGGCCATGTTTTTGCCCAGGCCACGGCTGCCGCCAGTTACGAGGGCTATTTTGGAGGTGCTCATCAGGGCTATTGGTTGGGGGTGAATGATGAGGCAAAGTTCCGGCCCCCGGCCGCCGGGTTTGTGGTGAGTAGTTCAGTTTAAATGGTGACTGTTTCCGTTTCAACGCCGCCCCGCGCTATTTGTCATCCTGAGTGTAGCGAAGGACCTTGTCACCGAAGAACTGCTTGCAGTAATTCGATTGGCGCAGACGCGATAAGGTCCTTCGCAAGCTCAGGATGACAGAAGAACTGCTTCGCGCTCGCGCTGAGCGGCCCACACCTGTTCGCGGTATTGCTTGGGCGTGCAGCCCTGAAAGCGCTTGAAAAACTTGGTGAAGTTAGAAGGGTCGTAGGTGAGGTTGGCGGCGATGTCGGCCACCGAGCGGCGCGGGTCGGCCAGCAACTCCCGCGACACATCCATGATGCGCGCCTCGAAAAAGTAGCACGGCGAATGGCCCGTGGCCAGCCTAATGGTGTTGCTCAGGTGCGTGGGGTGGATGCAGAGCACCCCGGCCAGGTCGCGCACTTCGAACATCTCGGTGGCCCGCCCGGCCACGATGTCGGCCAGGTGCCGGTCCACTTCCCGCCGGAAATCGGCGGTGATTTCGTGCTGGCGGGCCAGGATTTTTTTGGGGATGGGCGTGGGCATGGGGGATTTTTACTTCTGTAATTTGTGATGATTTAAATCCTATCAACACTTGTAACCTGCCCAAATCTGGGCAGCACAACCTAATCAGGCTCTTTGGTTTACAGTGCCATTACACTTCACAGACGATGAGCCACAACATCAATTCCTTTTCCAAACTGAACGAGAAGATTAAGGCTATCAACGGCATCCCTTGTGTGTTAGAGGCACTGTGGGATGGTGATACCAGTGGCTGGTATCTGTACCTCAACCTCTATTACAAACGCCGCACTTGGTGGTTTAAAGAAATCTTTCAGCCGCACCTGAGCAAAAAAGCCCTGGGCACTATTAGCCTCGGCGGAGACATCAGACTCTTCAGTGGTCAGGTGCCTCCTTGGCCAGAAGCTGAATTAGCAAAAGAGATAGGGAAACTGGCCAGCGAAAAATATGGCCTGACATTTTATATGCCATCAGAAGAGCCCGACGATGATTGCCCCTCTTGGGACCAGCAGCACCTTGCCATTGCTTGTGGTAAATGTGGCAAGCTCATCATTCCTACGGACAGCGCCCATCTACCAAAGGATACTTGTTATGGCTGCTATCTGAAGCAGAAGTCATCCTAAGCGCCAACCCCGGCCTTACAAACCCCAGGGAGGCAGGAATTGGCACCCAAAGGCAAACTTACTGGCAATGCGAAAGCTGGCCCGGCGGCCCTAAACAGTTTTGAGGTAAACATTTTCAACTTGTTTACCTCAAAACTGTTTAGCTTTGGCTTTTCACATTTGCCCATGGACACCCTTCCCCTCCGCACCCAGTTTGGACTGACCCAGGAAATGATGGCCGAGTGGCTGGGTGTGGCCCGGTCGAGTCTGGCCCTGACCGAGCGGGGCTATCAGTCGACCACGGCGGGCACGGGCGAGCAGACCCTGCGCCTGCAATTGGCCGCGCAGGGCCTCGTGTACGATGGGGCGGGCGGCAGTTTTTCGGCCCCGGCGGCCCCGCCCGAGCCGCTGCCCGATGCCGGGGAGCTGGGCTACCGCCTGCGCCAGTGCCGGGCCCAGGCGCAAGGCATTGCGCTGAAGCTGGAAGTGCTGCGCCGCCGGACGGCTCCGCACGAGGCCCGGTGGGCGGCGGCCCCGGCCCTGCGCGCGTACCCCGGCCCCGTGGCCGACCCCGAGCAGGAAGCCAACTGGCTCACGGTTTTTGAGCTCGAAGCCAAGCACCAGCTGCGCAAAGCCGCCACCGAACGGCAGCTGCTCGAAGCCCGCCTTGCCGGCCTGGAGCGCGAAGCCGAACTGCTGGCCAACATGCTGGCCCCACCGCCTATCCCCTAGTCCCGCCTTGGTTCTGAACCATCTCAACTTAGCCGTCAGCGACGTACCGCAACCCCAGGCCTTTTTCGAAACTTATTTTGGACTGCAAGCCATCACCAAGTCTAACCCAACCCTCGTCGTCCTGCGCGACGAGGCCGGCCTGGTGCTCACGCCAAGCAATTTCGACCGCGCCCCGGAAGTAGTGTACCCCGAGCACTTCCACCTCGGCTTCATTCAGGAAAGCCCGGCGAAAGTCGACGAACTGCACCAGCGCCTAACCGCCGACGGCATTGTAGTGGACCCGTTCCGCAAACTCCACGGCTCCTGGACGTTTTACCGGCGAGCCCCCGGGGGCAGATTGAGGTGCTGGCCAACGTGTAGCATATCAAAAGAAGAGCCGGCCGCTGATGTAGCGACCGGCTCTTTTGGTGTAGTTCGCGTCCCGGAACGAGTTGGCGGCGCGCGGACGCGAACTAAAAGTTCGCGCTACCACGCGCTTCTGCTTTATTGTCCCAGCACGATGGCAAACACCAGCGGCGCCACAATGGTAGCGTCCGACTCGATGATGAATTTCGGGGTTTTCTCGCCCAGCTTGCCCCAGGTGATTTTCTCGTTGGGCACGGCGCCGGAGTAGCTGCCGTAGCTGGTGGTGGAGTCCGAAATTTGGCAGAAGTAGCCCCACAGCGGCACGCTGGTACGGCCCAGGTCCTGGTGCAGCATGGGCACCACGCAAATGGGGAAGTCGCCGGCAATGCCGCCGCCGATTTGGAAGAAGCCGACCGTGCTGTCGTCGGTTGCCTGGGCGGTGTACCAGTCGGCCAGGTACATCATGTACTGGATGCCGGTGCGCATGGTGTGCACGTTCTTGATGTCGCCGGTCATCACGTGGCCGGCGTAGATGTTGCCGAGGGTCGAATCTTCCCAACCGGGGCAGATGATGGGCAGGTTTTTCTCGGCCGCGGCCAGCATCCAGGAGTTCTTGGGGTCAATCTGGTAGTACTGCTCCAGCTCGCCGCTCAGCAGAATCTGGTAGAAGAATTCGTGCGGGAAGTAGCTCTCGCCGGCGCTGTCGGCCTTCTCCCAGAACTTCAGCACCGAGTGCTCGAGGCGGCGCATGGCCTCCTCTTCGGGGATGCAGGTATCGGTGACGCGGTTCATGTGGCGGGCCAGCAGGGCCTGCTCGTCGGCGGCGGTGAGGTCGCGGTAATTCGGCACCCGCTCGTAGAAATCGTGGGCTACGAGGTTGAAGATGTCCTCTTCGAGGTTGGCACCGGTACAACTGATAATCTGCACCTTGTCCTGGCGAATGAGCTCGGCCAGCTGGATGCCCATTTCGGCGGTGCTCATGGCGCCGGCCAGGGTTATCATCATCTTGCCGCCATCGGCGAGGTGCTTGTTGTAGCCATCGGCCGCGTCGATGAGGGCAGCCGCGTTGAAGTGGCGGAAGTGGTGGCGGAGGAAATTGGTTACTTGCATTGCTTGAGGAATTATTGTCTGAATTAGGTGAACGTCATGCTGAGCGCAGTCGAAGCATCTCTACTGCTGAAGTAATCAATACGGTTACAACGAAGCGGTAAAGATGCTTCGGCTGCGCTCAGCATGACCGTTCTTATTATCTGATGATTGGTCGCTTACGACGGCGACTCAATCATCAAATTATGATTGGTGTAGATGCAGATGTCGGCCGCGATGTGCAGGCCCTCTTCCACCATTTGCCGAGCAGTGAGGTGCGGCGCGTGCTTCTTCAGGGCCAGCGCGGCGGCTTGGGCGTACATCGCCCCGCTGCCGATGGCGGCCACGTCGGAGTCCGGCTCCAATACGTCGCCGGTGCCGCTGAGGATGAGCAGTTCGTCCTTGTCGGCCACCACCATCATGGCTTCGAGTTTGCGCAGGTACTGGTCTTTGCGCCAGTCTTTGGCCAGCTCGATGGCGGCGCGCTTCAGGTTGCCGCCGTAGCTGGTGAGCTTCTCCTCGAAGCGGTCGAGCAGCATAAAGGCGTCGGCGGTGGAGCCGGCAAAACCGGTCACGACCTTGCCGTCGAGCAGCTTGCGGATTTTGCGGACGTTGTTCTTGGCCACGTGCTTGTCCATGGTGGCCTGCCCGTCGGCCCCAACGGCGATTTCGCCGTTGTGCCGGATGCCGAGCACGGTAGTAGAGCGGATTTTTGCTTGCATAAGGGCGCAAAAATACGACGGTGGTGCCCGTCCGGGGCATAGAAGGTTTTAAAACCAAAAAAGAACGTCATGCTGAGCGCAGTCGAAGCATCTCTACCGCAGAAAGTAAATAATTACTCGTGCGGTAGAGATGCTTCGACTGCGCTCAGCATGACGTTCTTTCAGTCAATGCCATATTCTTTTCAACCTACTACTTGCTCACGCGAAACTGCAGCTTGGCAAAAAGGTAGCGGCCGTTGGCGCCCATCTGCACGGGGTCCCAGGCGCCGCCGGTTTCGGTGCGCTGCGGGTCGAACAGCGTGGGGTACAGGTTGAACAGGTTGGAGCTGCCCACGGCCAGCTGCAGGTGCGGCGTGAGGGCGTAGCTCACCGTGAGGTCGGTGGTGATGCGGGCGGCGTAGTCCATCGGGGCGTTGTCGTAATCGAGCAGCTTCACCTTGTCGAAACGCACGAAGCGCAGCAAAGTGCCCCAGCGGCCCACTTGGTAGTCGAAGGTGAGGTTGATTTTGGACGGCGGCGCCGAAGCCTTCACAAACGCCTGCTCGCGCGGACCGAAGAAGTCGTCCTCGCGCCCGGCCAGCACCCCCGAGGTCCGCACCTGCTCGATGCGCAGGTCGTTGAAGTTGGCGGCCAGCGTCGAGCTGAGGCGGCCGGTGCCCACCGTGGCCGCGTGGTTCAGCACCACGTCGAGGCCCAGGGAGCGGGTGTCGGTGGCATTGGCAAAAAACTGGGCGCGTCCCACGCCCAGTGCTTCCAGGTCGGCCCCAATGATGGGGTCGAGCATGTTGTTGTCGTCCCGGGCACTGAAGGCCGAGGTAAGCACCACCCGGTCGTTCACTTTGATGTAGTAGCCGTCCACGGTCAGGCTCAGGGCCGAGCCCAGCCGGCTGGTAAAGCCGACGTTGGCGCTGGTGGAGGTTTCCTGCTTCAGCTTCGGAATGCCCAGCTTCTGGGTCACGGCGCTGTTGTTGCGGGCCAGCAGCACCTCCACCGGGTCGCCGTTGATGAAGTTGGTGAACGTGGAGTTGAAGTTCACCTGGGCCAGCGACGGCGCCCGGAAGCCGGTGCTGAACGTGCCGCGCAGCGTCAGAAACTCCGTCACGTTGTAGCGCGTCGAGGCCTTGTAGTTCACCGTGCTGCCGAAGTCGCTGTAGTTCTCGAAGCGCACCGCACCGGCCAGCAGCCACTGCCGCGTCAGGCTCAGCTCGGCATCAACGTAGGCCCCCAGGTTGTCGCGCTGGGCCTTGATGGCGTCGCTGGGCTGAAAACCCGGAAATCCCTGCGAGCCGCCCGTCGAGGTGGGGTTGTAATTGCGGTACGACTTTTCCTCGCCGGCAAACAGGCGGTACCACTCGCGGCGGCCTTCTACGCCCGCCGCCACGTTGAGGCCCTGGAGCACGGTTTTGTAGTTGCGCGTCAACCCCAGGCTCACCACGTCCTGCTGCAGCTGGAACCCGCCCGCGTTGAAAGCCGTGGGCGAGCCGGCCCCCAGCGAGGCGTTCAGCGTGTTGCGCAGCCCGTACTCGAAGCGGTTCGAGCCGAAGTTGTTGCTCACGTCCAGCTCCCATTCGCCCAGCTTGGTGCGCACGCCCGCCACCGCCGACGCGTCCACGATGTCACTGGTGATGATGGGGTCGAAGCCGTTCGGGTAGATGGCCGGCACGTTGCGGTCGTCGTCGGCAAAGCGGGTCCAGGCGTACGCATCGCCCTTGCGCTTGTTCAGGCCGCCAAACACGTACACGTGAGCCTTGTCGCTGAGAGCAAACTTGGAATTGAGGTACAGCGAGGCGTTGGAAACCTTCGGGTCGCCGTACTCGCGGCGGGCCAGGCCGTTGGGCGAGGGCACGTTGGCGCGCTGGGTGTGCTGGCGCTGGTTGAAATCGAGCGTGGCGTTGATGAAGCTGCCTTTTTCGCCCAACCCCACGCCGTAGTTCACGTTGGCGTTGAAGTTGCCGCCGTCAAAATCCTGGTCGTCGCGGCGGTACTTGGCCGTGTACGCACCGTAGTTGGCACTGGCCGTCAGCTCGTTCACCGACGTTTTCAGCACGATGTTAATCACGCCGGCAATGGCGTCGGAGCCGTACTGGGCCGCCGCGCCGTCGCGCAGAATCTCAATCCGCTCAATGGCCGCCGCCGGAATCACGTTCAGGTCGGTGCCGGTGTTGCCGCGCCCACGCGAGCCGAACAGGTTCACCAGCGAGGACTGGTGCTGGCGCTTGCCGTTCACGAGCACCAGGGTTTGGTCGGGACCAAGGCCCCGCAGGCTGGCCGGGTCCACGTGGTCGGCCCCGTCGGAACCGGTCTGGCGGTTCGAGTTGAACGAGGGCGCCACGAACTGCAACAGCTGGTTTACATCGAGTTGGCCGGTTTTGGCCGTCACGCTCCGGATGTCGATGATATCGACCGGCGAGGGCGAGTCCGTTACCGAGCGGTTCTGGCTGCGCGAGCCCACCACTTGCACCGCGTCGAGGCTGGTGCTGCTTTCGGCCAGCATCACGGTGAGGTCGCTGCTGCCGGCCACTTCCTGGGTGGTGTAGCCCAGCGAGCTGACAATCAATTGCGGCGTGGCCGTGCGGGCCCGCAGCGTGAAGCGGCCGTTGGCATCGGTAGCGGTGCCGTTATTGGTGCCTTTTTCGATAACGGTGGCCCCGATGACGGGCCGGCCGGCGGCATCTTTAATCTGGCCGGTAAGCGTGGTGGCCGCCTGGCCCCAGGCAGAGGTTGTGGCCAGACACACAATGGGTAATAGGTGTTTTGTTTTCATGCAAAAACTAGCAGGTGGAAAGAATTGCCAACATATGCTTCAATACAATAATATTGAAACAATATATTTAGACCCCTGCAAGCTAGTGAATGGCGCACAAAAAAAACCAGCCCGGTGGGGCTGGTTTTTTAAATTAATGGTTATTCAACTCAAATCATCAGGCGCATGGGGTCTTCGAGCAAGCTTTTCAGCGTTTGCAGGAAGGCAGCGCCGGTGGCACCGTCCACCACGCGGTGGTCGCAGCTCAGCGTCACTTTCATGATGTTGCCGATGGCCAGCGCGCCGTCTTTCACAATGGCGGTTTGCTTGATGCCGCCCACGGCCAGGATGCAGGCATCGGGCGGGTTGATGATGGCCGTGAACTCGTCGATGCCGAACATGCCCAGGTTCGAAATGGTGAAGGTGCTCCCCTCCCACTCGGCCGGCTGCAGCTTCTTGGTTTTGGCTTTGCCGGCCAGCTCCTTCACCTCGTTGGCGATGGTGGCGAGGCCTTTCTGGTCGGCGTTGCGCACCACGGGCACGAGCAACCCTTCGTCCACGGCCACGGCCACGCCGATGTTGATGACCTTGTTCTGACGGATACGGTCGCCGAGCCACGAGGAGTTCACGGCCGGGTGCGAGCGCAGCGCAATGGCCGCCGACTTCAGCACGAGGTCGTTGAAGCTCAGTTTCACCGGCGACAGCTCGTTGAGTTTCACGCGGGCTTCGATGGCCTTGTCCATGTTGATTTCCATCGTGAGATAGAAATGTGGAGCCGTGAACAGGCTTTCCGACAGGCGCTTGGCAATCACCTTGCGCATCTGCGACACGGGTGTGTCGGTGTAGGTATCGGTCGAGGCGGGGGCGCTGGCAGCGGGAGTTGCTGGAGCGGCTGGTGCAGCCGCCTGCGGAGCAGCAACTGGAGCCGAGGCAGCAGGAGCAGCTTGCGGGGCAGGAGTAGCCGCCGGAGCTGCTGCGCCGGGCTGGAAGTTCTCCACGTCGCGCTGCACAATGCGGCCATTGTCGCCGCTGCCCACTACCTGGGCCAGGTTGATGCCTTTTTCCTTGGCAATGCTCTTGGCGAGCGGCGAGGCCAGGATGCGGCCATTGCTGGCGGGCGCAGCCGTGGCCGAGGCGGCAGGAGCAGCAGCAGGCGCTTCAGCAGCGGGAGTTGCGGCGGGCGCCGCTTCGGCCGGAGCCGGGGCAGCCGGTGTAGCGGCCGGGGCCGGGGCCGGAGCACCGCCACCACCAAGGAGGGCCTGAATGTCGGCTCCTTCTTCGCCGATGATGGCCAGAATGCCATCGACGGCTACGGCTTCGCCGGCTTTGGGACCGGTGTAGAGCAGCGTGCCATCTTCGTAATTTTCCAGCTCCATGGTGGCCTTATCGGTTTCCACTTCGGCCAGAATATCCCCCGATTTCACCTTGTCGCCCACGCTTTTCAGCCAGGCGGCAATGGTGCCTTCGGTCATCGTGTCGCTCATTTTGGGCATGCGCACCACGGTGGCTTTTTTGCCGTTGGCGGGCGCGGCCGGAGCAGCGGGGGCTGCGGCAACGGGGGCCGGAGCCGGGGCCGCTTTCGGCGCTTCCGCTACCGGAGCAGTAGGAGCCGGAGTTGGTGCGGGCGCAGCAGCTGGCGCTGGCGCCGCGGCCGGAGCCGTAGCAGCACCACCGCTCTGCCCGTTCAGCAGGCCGGAAATGTCTTCGCCCTCTTTGCCCACAATGGCCAGGATGCCATCAACCGGCACCGAGTCCTTCTCTTTCGGCCCGATGTAAAGCAGGGTGCCGTCTTCGTAATTCTCCAGCTCCATGGTGGCCTTGTCGGTTTCCACTTCGGCCAGAATATCGCCGGATTTAACTTTATCACCCACTTTCTTGAGCCAGGCCGCGATGGTCCCTTCGGTCATCGTGTCGCTCATTTTGGGCATTTTTATGATTTCGGCCATCGGATTATCGCGTCTTGGATTGAGGAGGCCAAAATTAGCCCGAAAAGTTTGGGAGGCAAGGTTGCTGGCGGGAGAATAATGCAGCCCGCTTATTACTATCAGAACGTCATGCAGAGCGCAGCGAAGCATCTTGCTTGCTGCCACTAATCCTAATCAATTGAATTGCGTTGTGCACGCGAGATGCTTGGCTACGCCGACCTTCGGTTCGCTGCGCTCTGCATGACGTTCTCACTACTCAACGCACTCTCCCCTACCCTGCCGTCTGCAAATGCGCCACATCTAGGAAATTCTTCACCGTGAACATGCTGCCGGTGTACTCCACTTTATACAGGCATAGGTTGCTGTGCTCGAAGCCTTCCATGCAGCTGAGCGGGTAGTTGAGCAGCTGGCAGAGCAGCACGCGCAGGGCCCGGCCGTGCAGGCACACCAGCACGGTACGCTCGTCGTCGCGAGCCTTCAGCAGCTCAATGAAGGGACGCTGCCGGGCGGCAACTTCCTCGGGGCTTTCGCCACCGGTGAGGCGGGCGTGGGTGTCGCCGGCCGCCCAGCCGGCCAGCACGCGGCGGTATTCCTCGTCCTCCTCCATCGTGATGCGGGTGCCCTCGCGCACGCCCCAGCTTATTTCGTTGAGGCCGGAATGGGCTTCGTGGGGCAGGCCCAGGTCGAGGAACTGCTGCACCGACTCGTGGGTGCGGCGCAGGGCCGACGTATAAACTTTGTCGAAGGGAATGTGGCTGTAGGCCGCAAAAAACTGCGCGGCCTGCTGCCGCCCGGTATCGTTCAGGCTCGAATCGACGCCGCTGCCCTGCACGATGCCGCGCACGTTGAAATCGGTCTGGCCGTGGCGCAGGAGAAAGATGGTCCGGGGCATGACGTTGCGTGGTAGTTTTGCGTAACCCTTGCGTCAACAATACTTCAAAGTACGGGTTTGGCTTTTAGTTGTTCGCCGTTCGTTGCCGGTTGTTAGCTCAACCGTGTCAGCCGCCGTCAGCTTTCTGAGAACAACCACTTGACAACGAATTCCCAGCAACTGACAACTAACACCCACCGCATGACCTCGCTGGAACAAGTGCACAGCTGGACGACCTCGCGTCCGACCCTCTCGAATGCCCTGGGCATTGAAATTACCGCTATTACCGACGAATACGTGGAGGGCCGCATGCCGGTCGACGGCCGGACCCACCAGCCCATGGGCCTGCTGCACGGCGGGGCTTCGGTAGCACTGGCCGAAACGCTGGGGAGCGTGGCCGCCTATTTCCGCCTGCCCGACCGCACCAAGCAGACGGCGGTGGGCCTCGAAATCAACGCCAACCACCTCAAAGGCGTGCGCGATGGCTGGGTGAAGGGCCGAGCCATGCCGGTGCACATCGGCCGCAGCACGCAGGTGTGGGAAATCCGCATCACCCACGAGGAGAGCGGCGCGCTGGTGTGCATCAGCCGCATCACCATGGCCGTGGTCGACCTGCCCGCTGCCAAGCCTCAGCCCGCTCCCTAAATGCCGCTGCCCGATTACCGCCAACTGCCCTGGCCCGCAACGGCCAGCCCCGACGCCACCGCCCGGCTGCGCCATCTGGTGGCGGGCGCGCTGCGTACGGGCCGGCCGCTGGCGCTGTGGCGGGCCCCCGATGCAGCGCACCCGCAGCTGCTGGTGGCCCGCTCGCTCGAAGCCACCTACACCGGTCTGCCCCCGGCCCTGGACGACCGCGCCCCGGCCGGCTTCGCGTTCTTCCCCTTTCGCGACTCCGACCACAACCCGGCTTTGTTCCTGCCCGCCGACGTACGCTACGACCTGGCCCGGCCCGAAGCCGTGGCCGTAGCGCCGGCAGCCCGCGAGCTGGTGCCCAACCTTACGGCCTGGCTGGCCCTGCCCACACCGGCCGAGCTGGCCTGGCACTACAGCACCCAACCGGTGCCCCACACGGCCTCCGAGGCCGAATACCAGGCGCTGGTGCGCACCGGTGTGGCCGCCATCGAGGCCCGGGAGGTGGTGAAAGTGGTGAGCTCCCGCGCCGCGCGCCAACCGTTGCCGCCGGGTTTCGACCCACTGGCCGCGTTTGCCGAGCTGAGCGCGCAGTCCCCGCGCGCGTTTGTGTCGCTGGTGAGCGTGCCGGGCGTGGGCACCTGGCTGGGCGCCTCGCCCGAGGTGCTGGCCGAGGTCACGGCCGATGGGCAGTTTCATACCATGGCGCTGGCTGGCACGCAGCCGCTGGTGCCCAGCACGCGCCCCCAGGAGGCCATCTGGCGGCAAAAGGAGATTGAAGAGCAGGCGCTGGTGGCCCGCTACATCGTGAACTGCTTCAAGCAGCTGCGGCTGCGCGAGTATCTCGAAACCGGCCCGCGCACCGTGGTCGCCGGCCGGCTCCTGCACCTGCGCACCGACTTTGAAGTAGACCTGCACAACATCCCCAACGCGGCCTCGCTGGGCACCGACATGCTGCGGCTGCTACACCCGACTTCGGCGGTAGGCGGCATGCCCAAAACAGCGGCGATGGCTTTTTTGCAGCAGCACGAGGGCTACGACCGTGCCTACTACAGCGGCTTTCTGGGCCCGGTGAACGTAGAAGCGCCCGGCATTGCGCGCCTCTTCGTGAACCTGCGCTGCCTGCAAGTGCGCGCTACCGAGGTCATCCTTTATGCCGGCACCGGCCTCACCATCGACTCGGACCCCGCCCGCGAGTGGCAGGAAACGCAGATGAAGATGCAAACCGTAGGCGCGGTGTTAATGAAGAATGAGGAATGAAAAATGAGGAGTTCTACCTCGTTGCCCCATTTTCAATTCCTCATTCTTCATTCCTCATTCTTTATTAAAATACATGCAGGCCGTTTATAACATTGCTGAAATCTGCGCCCGCCACGGCATTACCGATGTTGTTTTGTCGCCGGGTTCGCGCTCGGCGCCGCTCACGCTGGCCTTCGCCCGCCATCCCGATTTGACCGTGCGCGTGGTGCCCGACGAGCGGGCGGCCGCCTTCATTGGGCTGGGCATTGCGCAGGCACAGCGGCGGGCGGTGGCGTTGGTGTGCACGTCAGGTACGGCAGGGCTGAACTATGCGCCGGCTGTAGCCGAGGCCTTTTTTCAGCACATCCCACTGGTGATTTTCACCGCCGACCGCCCGCCGGAATGGATAGACCAGTTGGATGGACAGACCATCCGCCAGCGCAATTTGTATGGCGCGCACGCCAAGGGCGAATTTGAATTTCCGGTTGATACCGCGCACGCTGATGCCAAGTGGCATTCGGCGCGCATCGTGAACGAGGCCATCAACCTGGCGCAAGCCGCGCCCGCCGGGCCGGTGCAGGTGAACGTGCCGCTGCGCGAGCCATTTTACCCAAAGGCAGGCGAGGTAATTAGGTATGAGAAGGACGTGCGGATTATTCGGGAAATTCCGCTGCCACCATCAAACTTTGTTTTATTTGATTTAGGAATCTATGCAGAATTAAAGCAGGCGAAGCAGATGCTTATAGTGGTTGGTCAACAGCCCGCAAATGCACGTGTCACGGCAGCACTTATCAAGTTCGCGGCAGTATTCGGTGCTCCGGTGGTAAGCGATACTATTGCGAACATCGCCAGTCCAATACCAATTCATGAGGGTTCTGCAGGAGCATACTATCCCGACGCATCCAGCTTGTTGACTTCGGCAGGCCAATTGATGACGCATCAGGACGTATTTCTGGCGGGGATACCGACATCAGCTAAGCAGGAGCTGCGACCTGATTTACTCATTACGTTCGGAAAATCTTTAATTTCTAAGAGTCTGAAGCTATTTCTGCGTGAGGCGGCTCCTGCTCAGCACTGGCACATTCAGGCAACCGGACCAGTCGCGGACACCTTCCGCAGCCTCACCAGAATTATTCGTTGCGAGCCCGAGCAGTTCTTCTCGCGCTGGGCTCCGGCAGAGCTTCCGCCCCGCGAAACACTAGAGCCCTGGCAGCGGGCCGAAGCCAGCGCCACGACATTTCTCAATTCGTTTTTCACTTCGGCAGCGGTATTCAACGAATTTTCGGCTTTTCGTGCGGCGTTGTTGGCACTGCTTTCTAACACTGCCCTGCACCTGGCCAACAGCATGGCCGTGCGCTACGCCAATATCCTTGGCATCTCGCAGGGCCGGCAAATAGAAGTCTTCGCCAACCGGGGCACCAGCGGCATCGACGGCTGCACCAGCACCGCCGTGGGCGCAGCCCTCGCCCAGCCCGCGCGACCGGTGGTATTGCTCACCGGCGACGTGGCGTTTTTCTACGACCGCAACGCCTTCTGGCACAACTACCCCACGCCCAACCTGCGGGTGATGCTGTTCAACAACCACGGCGGCGGCATCTTCCGCATCATCGACGGGCCGCGCCAGCAGCCGGAGCTGGAGGAGTTTTTCGAGACCCGCCAGCAGCTCACGGCCGAGAACACGGCGCGCGATTTCAACTTGCGCTACTTCCCGGTTTCGAGCTTTGCCGAACTTGAAGCCGCACTACCGGTTTTCTTTGCAGCCGAAACCGGCGCGGCCATTCTCGAAGTCTTCACCGACTCAAAGACCAACGCGGCGTTTTTTGAAGAATACCGGGCGGCGGTGAAACAAGCATTTTCATAACCTGTCGTGCTGACGAAGGAAGCATCTTATCACGGCTGCTTTCGTTGGTTTTAGTAACTCTTGCGGCGCGGACGTGACAAGATTCTTCGCTGCGCTCAGAATGATAAAAGTCTATGACCGAACCCATCAGCTGGACCCCGATTAAGGAGTTCAAAGAAATCATCTTCTCGCAGTTTGGCGGCATCGCCAAAATCAGCATCAACCGGCCGCAGGTGCACAACGCCTTCACGCCGCTCACGGTGCAGGAAATGATTGACGCCATGCGCATCTGCCAGGACCGCACCGACATCGGCGTCATCATCCTCACCGGCGAGGGCGGCCGGGCCTTCTGCTCGGGCGGCGACCAGAGCGTGCGCGGCCACGGCGGCTACGTGGGCGAGGACACCGTGCCCCGCCTCAACGTGCTCGAACTCCAGAAAATCATCCGCTCCATTCCCAAGCCGGTGATTGCCATGGTGGCGGGCTGGGCCATTGGCGGCGGCCACGTGCTGCACGTGGTGTGCGACCTGAGCATCGCGGCCGAAAACGCCCGCTTTGGCCAGACCGGCCCGAACGTGGGCTCGTTCGATGGCGGCTTCGGCGCGTCCTACCTCGCCCGCGTGGTGGGCCAGAAAAAAGCCCGCGAAATCTGGTTCCTCTGCGACCAGTACGACGCGCAGGAAGCCCTCGACATGGGCCTGGTAAACAAGGTAGTACCGCTGGATAAGCTGGAAGAAACCACCGTGGCCTGGTGCCACAAGATTTTGCAGAAGAGCCCGCTCGCGCTGCGCATGCTTAAATCCAGCTTCAATGCCGAACTCGACGGGCAGGCGGGCATTCAGGAGCTGGCCGGCAACGCCACGCTGCTGTACTACCTGAGCGACGAGGCTAAGGAAGGCCGCAACGCCTACATGGAGAAGCGCCAGCCCGACTTCTCGAAGTATCCGAAATTCCCGTAATGGCTTCGCCGCTGCCTGTTCCCGAAAAGCCTTGCCTTCCCGGCAGGGCTTTTTGCTGGCCGCACTCCGCAACGGCCGGCCAAGCGGCTGGTTGTGCAGCTAGTGGCTGCCGCCAGGCAAAAAAGCTGGCGTACTTGCAGGCTGGCTTTCCCCTCATTGCTTCCGACTTGCCAAGGAAGCCCGCCCAGCATGAATACCTCCCCGCTACTCCAATTCATTTCGCGCAAGGCTCCGCTCTCGGCCCCGGAAGAAGCGCTGCTGACGCGGCTGTTCAAGCCCGTGCGGCTGGAAAAAAACGCGGTGCTGGAACAGGAAAACCGACCGGCAGGCCAGCTCTACTACATTCACCAGGGCTTTGTGCGAATTAGCAGCAATGAGGATGGCCGCGACATTACCACCCAGCTCATGGGCGGGCCGGGCTTTATCACCTGCTTCACCAGCTTCATGAGTGGCAAGCCGTCGCAGGAAAGCCTGATTGCCATCACCGGGTGCGACGCCTACTCGATTACGAAAGCCGATTACTTGCTCCTGCACCAGCAGAGCCCCAACTGGAAGCACTTCTGCCAGCGCCTCTACGAGCAGGCCATTGCGTTCGGCCTGCAGCGCACGAAAGACATGCTGACCCTGCCGGCTGAAAAGCGCTACCGGAAGCTGCTTACGGCCCAGCCCGAGCTTATCCGCTACGTGCCGCTCCAATACATTGCCTCCTACATCGGCATCAAGCCAGAGTCCTTGAGCCGCATCCGCAAAAAAGTCATTTTCTAACATTTATCAAGTAGGCGGCGCGTGGCCCGGGGGAGCTTTGCATCCTCATATCACCGCGCCATGCACCCAATCATTCAACTCTCGATTCTCCCTCTGGGGATGATAAACTGCTTTCTCATTAAAGGCGATAAAAAGCACATCCTGGTCGATACCGGACTGCCCAACAGTGAAGGAAAAATTCTGAGGCAGCTGGCCGCCCACGGCATCCGCCCGGAAGACATCGGCCTGCTCGTCATCACCCACGGCCACATCGACCACTTCGGCAGCACCTTCCAGCTGAAGCAGGCCCTCAACGTGCCCGTGCTGATTCACGAGCTGGACCGGGCGGCGCTGGAAACCGGGCAAAGCCAGGTTTCGACGCTGAAGCCCAACAGGCAGTGCTGGCACCTTCTCCGGCAACGGCTACTCCACAGCCGCGCCCAGCCCTGCCAGCCCGACATCGTGCTGCAGGGCAGCGAGGCCTTTAGCCTGCGGAAATGGGGAATCCAGGGCCAGGTGCTGCATACCCCCGGCCACACGCCCGGCTCCCTGTCGGTCGTGCTCGACGATGGGCAGGCGATAATAATGGACCTGGCGTCGTCCGGCATCCTGCTCGGGGGCATTGCCTGGCACTCCCACATGAAGCACCCGCCCTTTCACGACAGCTTGCCGCAGGTGAAAGCCAGCCTCGACGCCCTCCTGGCCCTGAACACCCACACCTTTTACCTGGGTCACGGCAACCCCGTGTCGCGCAAATCCCTGCTTTCGTATCGCGACAACCACTTCTAGCCGGGAGTGGCCCCGGCAAGCACGTAAAGCTGAAATGATTGCGGGCACAAGCCAGATGTCCCGAGCTAACCCGCTCCCCCACCGTCAGTGTCACCCAACGTGGGCTCGTTCGATGGCGGCTTCGGCGCTAGCTACCTCGCCCGCGTGGTGGGCCAGAAGAAAGCCCGCGAAATCTGGTTTCTCTGCGACCAGTACGACGCGCAGGAAGCCCTCGACATGGGCCTGGTAAACAAAGTGGTGCCGCTGGATAAGCTGGAAGAAACCACCGTGGCCTGGTGCCACAAGATTCTGCAGAAGAGCCCGCTCGCGCTGCGCATGCTCAAATCGAGCTTCAACGCCGAGCTCGACGGGCAGGCGGGTATTCAGGAACTGGCGGGCAACGCCACGCTGCTGTATTACCTGAGCGACGAGGCCAAGGAGGGCCGCAACGCCTACATAGAAAAGCGCCAGCCCGACTGCTCAAAATTCCCCAAGTTTCCGTAAACTACTGGCGCTTAACTAAACGGTGCAGCTGTTTCACTGTCAATCTTTGGCGGCGGTCTGGCTTTTGGTGTTCTGCCTGATTATTCCACTCCTCGAATTGCGCGCGTTAGCGCCCTCCGTGTTACATGCGGCCGACCAATAGTCCCGGCGGGACAGCACATCGGCAGCAACGGCCAGAACAGCGGATGATAAGCCCCGTAGGAACGAAATTCGGCAGGTCCGGGTGCCGTTTCTACGGGGCTTTGCCGTGGTGGTGGTTTTTTTCTGCCGCCTTGCTGCCTGTGGGGCCCGACCACCAACTTCACCACTGGGGTCAGCTAGTCTTTCGGGGCTGCTGGGGCGTGGCAATGACCGATTGAAACCTTTTGGGCACGCCGCCCACCCACCTCAGATGGCATAGCACCTGCACATTCAACTTTTTCCAGAACCTCGCGTAGAAGCAGCGGCGTAAAATATATAGATATATTTCATGGGACATCGATATGAATGGCGCTATTAGAACCGCCGATACTCAACTGTATTCATTCAATGTCTCAAGTTCTGCCGCTACTCCAAGCCCCCTGATTTTGCGGGATTACCAGAAGTAGTGGGACCATCTTCCTCCGTTCGCCTCGCCAAAACAAACCACCTCCCTTACAAACATCCGTGCCCATGAAAACCACTTTTGCTTTAGTCTCCTGTGCTTTGACAATGGCCTTCTTCGCCCAAGCACAGACAACACAGACATTCGTCTCTAGTCAGAACAACAAGCTTGAGCGCGAAGAAGCGATAAGAATGCTTGACAAGGGCAATTCTACTATTACCGGAAAAGTTTTCGCCCGGGATATCCAGACCGGCATCAAAGCATTATCGTTTTTGAATACGAACGAAAAGCAATACGCGCCTACGGGAACCGAAGTAATCCTAATCCCTTATACCGCATATTTTAAGGAGTACCTGGAGACAGCTAAAAAACAACGCAAGCGTGGCAAGTGGTTGCAGCTTCCAAACGAAGCGGTGGAGTGCATGAAATTTCATAAGATTGACGGCGGAGGCGGGAAATTTGTGTTTGACAAACTAATGCCAGGAAAATATGTCCTGTACACCCATTTTGGGTACATCCACACAATCCCCCGTACCAGAGTCGTAGGCAAGACTGACCATTATGTAAACGGTGTTTATCAAAACTCCAGCGATATAACCAGCAGCTACGGACTACGCATGGATAGTGACGCGTTGGTTGAAAAGCTGGTGACCATCGACAAAGATGGAGAGGTGAAGGAGGTCAACCTGAAAAAGGCGGAGTAGACGGCCATGCTTTGGCGTGAACCCAAGCAACGGTGGAAGCGCGGAACAGCCCGCACCCTGATGTTGCAGGGACCCAATGAGTCTTGAAAACAACTGCCCCTGCTCCAAACCACTATCAAAAACCCGCCATGAAAACAACCTTCGCTCTGCTGTCCTGCGCCTTGACAATGGCCTTCCAGTCCCACGCACAGACATTCGTACCAAGTCAGAATAACAAGCTTGATAAAGCAGAAGCAATAAGAATGCTTGACGGGGGCAGTTCCACTATCACCGGACAAGTTTTCGCCCGAGACAACCAAGGCGGACTAATACCAGGAGTGTCCATATTGAATACCAACGAAAAGCAATACGCGCGCGCGGGAACCGAAGTAGTATTAATGCCTTACACAGCATATTTTAGAGAATACCTGGCGGAATCAAAAAAACAGCATAGACGCGGCAAGTCGTTGCTACTTCCCAACGAAGTCGTTGAGTGCATGAAATTCGCTAAGACTGGCGGCAGAGGCAAATATATATTCGACAAATTAACAGAAGGCAAGTATTTTATATACACCAGTTTTGGGTATGTTCACCAGGGTACTCAGACTGATGTCGTAGGCCAGCGTGACCATTACGTAAACGGTGTCTACCAAGGCTCTAGCGACTTAACCAACAGCTACGGCGTAACCACGGGTGTCAGAGTATTCGTGGAAAAAATAATAACCATCGACAAAGACGGAGAAGTGAAAGAGGTTAACCTGAAAAGGACCAAGTAGGCGGCAGTGCTTTGCCGTGAACTGAAGCAGTTAGGAACTGGCCGGCAACGCCACGCTGCTCTATTACCTGAGCGACGAAGCCAAGGAAGGCCGCAACGCCTACATGGAAAAGCGCCAGCCCGACTTCTCGAAGTATCCCAAGTTTCCGTAAGTGAGTGCGGCTGTAGCGCGGTTAATAGCGCAGACTCTACAGTCCGCGTCCCCGGCGGAAACCCAAACGATTCTACCGGCGCGGGGGTGCGGACTACAACGTTCGCGCTACAATTCGCTCAGAGAACACAACGAGACCTTGCCCTATCGGCAAGGTCTTTTTTGTAGGCTAATACTCCGGCTACCGCAAGCTGCTTGCAGTACAACATTCGGGCAAAATGTCTGACATCAACAGAGATATTACCTAATCCTTAGTACCTTAAGAGAGCCAAAGTCTACCGTACTTTTTCCCTTTGGCAGTCCTTCGTGAAAAAACCCTTACTGTTTTGGGCGGGCCTGCTGTGCCTGTCCCCCACCCTGCAGGCGCAGACGGCGCCAAGCACGGCCATCAGCGCCGAAACCCCATACGCGGCGGACTTCGCTGCTGCCTACCGCCAGTATCCGGAAATACCGCGGGGCATGCTCGAAGCAGTGGCCTATACCCAAACCCACATTCGCCACATCAGCGCCGATGAGCAGCCCAGCTGCACGGGCATGCCGCTGCCTTTTGGCGTGATGGGGTTGGTGGCCGAGGGCAAGAATTACTTCCGCGCCAATTTGCCGCTGGTAGCTTCTCTTTCGGGGGTCAGCGAAGAGGAAATCAAGGCTAGCCCAAGAAGCAACATCCTAGCCTATGCGGCAGCTTACGCCAAACTAGCGGCCAAGCGCAAGCTTACGGCGGAGGAACCTGCCCGGCACCTGCCAGTCCTCATTGCCCTGAGCGAATTGCCACTCCAAAAAGACGCCGTGAGCAACTACGCGTTGGATTCGCACCTGTACAGCGTGGTCACGTTCCTGGCAAAACCGGAGAACCGGCAGCGCTACCACTTCTCCGATTATCGCCTCAACCTACCCGCCATTTTCGGTGCCAACTACCGCATTCTGAGCGCGGGCAGCACGCGGGTTTCGAACGAGGGCGTGGAAGGCGACGGCCGGCGCTACAACCCCGACGGCTCGGCGCAGTCCCGGCTGGAATCCACCGACTACGGGCCGGCGGTTACCGATTTTACTACCTGCAACTACAGTGGGCGCGGCGGCGTGGCGGTCACTCACTATGCCATTCATACGGTGCAGGGGACGTATGCAGGCTGCATTTCGTGGTTCAAAAACTGCTCCTCGCAGGTGTCGGCCCACTACGTGGTGCGCTCCAGCGACGGGCAAGTGACGCAGATGGTGAGCGAGGCCAACAAGGCCTGGCACATCGGCTCCGAAAATCCCTACACCATTGGCACCGAGCACGAAGGCTACGTAAATGACGCCTCGTGGTACACCACCGCTATGTATAGCAGCTCGGCGGCCTTGGCGCGCGACATCGTGGGCAGCGGCTACGGCATCAGCGGCTTGCGTGCTTTTTACGGGGCGGCCACTACCGGCACGTACAGCACGGGCGCGTGCGTGAAAATCAAGGGCCACCAGCACTACCCCAACCAGACGCACACCGACCCCGGCGTGAACTGGAATTGGGAGTACTTCTACACCCTCGTCAACAACGCGCCCACCGTATCGATGCTGAGCGCTGCTTCGGGCTACGTGTACGACGCGGGCGGCAGCGCCGGCAACTACCCCGACGACGTGCGCCAGTCGCAGCTCATCGCTCCAACCGGCGCTACGAGTGTGTCGCTCTCCTTCAGCAGCTTCGACCTGGAAAGCGGCTACGACCACCTGCTGGTGTTCAACGGCAGTAGCAACCAGGCCCCGCTACTTGGCAAGTTTTCGGGCACTACCGTTCCGGGCACGCTCACGGCTTCGTCGGGCAAGATGTTTCTGGAGTTGCGCAGCGACTGCGCCACCACGCGCCCCGGCTTCGCGGCCAGATGGACGTCGACCGGCACCAGCAGCTGCCCCGCCGACACCTACGAAGCCAATGAGACCCTTAGTGCCGGCGCTACCATTGGCGTGAACGTGAACAACTCGGCCTACATCTGCCCCACCGGCGACGTGGACTGGTACCGGTTCACGAGCAGCAGCACCAACAACAACATCCGCATCACGCTCAGCACGCTGCCGCTCGACTACGACCTGGAGCTGTATAATGCGGGCGGCACGCTGCTGTATTCCTCCACCCAAGCCAGCACCACAGACGAAAGCATCGTCTACAACGGGGCCCCGGCCGCTACTTACTTCGTGAAAGTGTACGGCTATAACGGCAACACCAGCGCCAGTTCCTACACGTTGCGGGTGTCGACGCAGGCTAGTGCTTGGCTGGTAGCACGTGATGGTGCCACTTATGCCAGCCGCAGCAGCAAGGCCACCCCAACGCAGCCTTTGGTACTGATGACCAACCCCGTAGAGGCCGGCTCGAAAGCCTGGCTCACGGTTTCGGGCTATAACGGGCCGGCCGAGTTGTCGCTGCGCAACGCCCAAGGCCAGCCCGTGGGTGCCAGCATCCACACGGAACTTGCGGCCGACCAGCCCCTGGGCTATGCCGTGCCGCCCTCGCTGCAGCCGGGCGTGTACTTCGTGACCGTGCAGCTCCGAACCCACGTTGAATATTTGCGGCTGCTGGTGCAATAGCAGCCCGCGCTCTGGGGCCAAGCCAACTCGATTGCCCGATGTAATTCGATTACCGGGAGAAATGACCAAGGCTTGAAAACGTCAAAAGGGAGGGTTAAATAGCAAAATCCACTTGTCTGGATTTTGCTATTTAACCCTCCCTTTCTGAATAGCCACGCAAATGGTAGCGTAACCTTGGGCTAACGGGTGATATGAATCCGCTTCACAATGATTTCGTTGTCATAGACGACGGTAAGAATATGCAGCCCGGCGGGAAGTTTGCTGACGTCGAGGAGCAATTTATTCTCACCGGCATGGGCGCTAAAGTTGCTATTGACGGCGTCTTTGGCCAACATGCTGGTCAGTGAAACCTTGACTTGAGCCGCAGTGGGAGCATTGAAATCAATTTCTAACTGGTTGACTGCGGGGTTGGGATACACGCTCACAACATCTTCGTCCACGGTAGCAGCACGCGATGACGAGCAAGTGCCTTGGAGCGTCCAAGCGTACCGCCAGTAAATGCCCGTTCCTGGAGCATAATAGTAGGCCCAACCGTTGCACCGGCCGGCCGACCGGCATTCGTACAACTGATTGGAGCCGGTGACTTTGCTGCCCACCACGTAGTTGTTGGCCGTGGATGAATAAGCCGGCACCCCCGCACAAATGTCGCCGCCCGTCCCCGTCACGGTTACGGCTACAGCCGCTGAGTTAGTCACGGCCCCCTCGTTGTCGGTTGCCCGAGCGGTTAGGCTATACGTGCCTGCTCCTACCGCAGTCCAGGTGAAGGCATACGGGCTGGTCAGGTCTTCTCCCAGCTTCGTACTGCCCTGAAAAAACTCAACCCGGGCCACAGTTCCGTTGGCATCGGTGGCATTGGCGGTGATGCTAATGCTGGCCGGCGCGCTGAAGGCGGCATTGCTGGCCGGGGCCGTGATGCTCACCACCGGCGCAGGATTAGACGGCTGCACGTTCAGCGTGAAACGGTTGAAGAAAGTCCAGATTACCTGACTGCCGTTGAGGGAAGTTCTCGGCCAGCTATGCCCCCCGCCGTTGATGCGGTAGTGGCGCACTTCTGCTCCCTGCGTACACCCGCCGTACACCGTCAGGTCCACTCCATTGGGCAGGCTCGTGGTTTGGGCAGCGGCCGTGCATCCGTTCCGGTTGCGCCAATAGTTGAGGCTCCCCGCCACTTGGCTGTAGGAGACAATGGGGTCGCTGGTGCCGTGAATGTGCAACACCGGCACGCTTCTAACTGGGGCGCAGCTGCCCAGCTGCAAGCCCGAAACCGGCGCGACGGCCGCAATCCGGTTGCTGAGCTGGCACGCCAGCCGGTAACTGAAATACCCGCCCATGCTGAAACCCGTGGCATAAACCCGCTGCGCATCCACCGAATACTGGCCGGCAAGCACATCGAGCAATCGGTTGACGAAGCCGATATCGTCGACATTGGCGTTGTTGATTCCGGCATTCCAGGAATTGTTTAAGCCGTTGGGATACACCACAATGAATCCATTGGCATCGGAAACCGCATCCATGCCACTGGAGTACTGCTGCTGCGCGCCAGTAGAGGTAAGGCCGTGGAAGTTGAGCACGAGCGGGTAAGCACGGGCTGCCGTGTAGCCGCTGGGCAAATGCACGAGGTAACTTCTGGTAGTTCCATCGTAGGGAAATGAATACTGCTGCGCCTGGACCAGGGTGCCGCAGCACAGCATTGCAATGAGTAGAATGACTTTGCTCATGATTGAAAGGGCTTAAGAGTGTGGTGATAGAAAAAGAAAAACAGGTATTCAGAGTCATGAGCAAGGCCCAAGCAAGACGCACCGGTAGCAGTACAGGCTTGCTTTATGGGCGAAATATTCCTTAACGAGTAAATCGAGTACCCTTAAGGAGCAACTGGTTAGCACCCAGAATGTAATTGGGAATTTTTATCATTTTTAGCTATATAATTAAATACTTACTATTAAAAAAGGTTGGGCCAAACAGGTAGCATGTGCCTCGATGCCTGGCGCAACCAGTTGCGGCTACTCCACGCGATTTAGCCTCAGCACTGTTTTTCTGGAGTGGAGCAGCGGTGCGCTACGCCAAAACCTTGTTCTTTTTAAGCACCTTTTTTGGGTGGAGCGCGTGCGCTAAGCAGTTTGCCCTTGCGCATGGCTACCTGCCGAACAGGTCCGGCCTGAGCGCAACTAATTCATTAACAGACAGTAAGAGTAACGTAGCACCAAAAACTGGTGCCAGCCCCTGCTGCCCCGGGGGGGTGCTAAAAGCCGCACCCAAACGCCCGGCAGCCTTCGCACCAGGCAAAGAAGAAGCGCATCCGTTCGTATTTGCGCTCCTTTTTCAGCGCTTTGGCTTGCGCTTTCTGCTCGGGGGTGCGCGTATCCGCCGGATTCATCGGAACGGATGGGGGCGTGAAACCAGACGCGGATTGAGGCTGAGCTTTCATGGCTACGCGAGGTTGGTGTACCCTAATATCAGCTTTTTTCCGGGCAAAAGCAACAGCTATTTTATAAGCTGGTCACTGCTACGGAGCCCTTTCGCGGCTACGGTGTAATAGCGCGCGGGCTAGTCGGTGGCGCAGCCTATTTTTGCTGAAGGTCCTGCCCTCAGAATCACCCCATGACGGACGCTGATTTTCACCAAGCCATTCGCCGCATTCGCTGGGTGCACTGGTACCACTACCCGGTACAAGGGCTCTTGATGGGGGCCGCCGTACTGGTGACCAGTGGCAGGGCAGCAGTTGGGCAAACGGTAGAGCCGCAGCTGGCTACCTGGCCGGCGCTGCTATTGCTGGGGGTACTGGTGCCAGTGGTCAGCATCTGCTTGTACATGGTGTACAAGTACATGCGGCCCAACCTGCGGCACCCTTCCGAGGTGAATCTGCGCACCTACCTGGGCCGGGTATTTCTGCGCAATAGTTTGCTGTGTATGGCGGCCCTGCCCCTGCTAGCCTCCTACGCCATTACCCACAAGCCCTTCGACCTGCTGGCCAGCGCCGGCGTACTGCTGGCGTTAAGCTGGCGGCTGGTCCCTACTGCGAAAACCTACCAGCGTTGGCTGATTAGCTAGAGGTTATTTTCACCGCAACTTGTGCTCCTCCTCCCCTCCCACCTCATGAAGGTTACGCTCCTGCTTTCCGCGCCCTTGCTGCTGCTCACGCCTTCGCTTCAGGCGCAGCAAAAGAGTATCCATAAAGATATTTCCGCTGCGCTGACCGCGGTAAAAGCCTTCGACCGGAGCGAATGGAAACGCGACAGCAGCAGTCACCACCCGCTGCGCTCCCAAACGGAAAGCATTGCGCTGGCCCGGTACACTTTCTATCAGAAAATTGCCGCCAATCTCAGCTCGATAAATAAGAAAAGCTTGTCATTCGACGACGAGGTTAATCTGGAATTATTGAATTACCAGATTCACGACGAATTAGCGGATTACGAATACCAGGCCTATTTGAATCCGCTTATCAGCGACACCGGATTTCACGCAGCCTTGGCCAACCGGGGCAATACCACCATTACCTCAAAAAAAGAGGCCGAGCAGTACCTGATTCTCTTAAAAGACATCCCGCGCTTCATGGACGAGAACATCCAGCTGATGCGCAAAGGCATTTCCTTGGGTGTAATTCAGCCCCGGGAAGTGCTCAATGGTTACGAAACGAGCTACACCCAGCACATCGTCCCCACGGCAGAACAGTCCGTGTTCTGGAAGCCCTTCGCAACCAAACCGGCCGCCATTTCCGAAGGCGATTGGAGCGCTCTGCAAGCCAGAGCCAAAACCGTTGTGACGACAGACGTAATCAGCAGCTATCAAAAACTTAAAGTCTTCTTTGACCAGGAATACTTGCCCAAAGCCCGGCCCACCCTTGGAGCTTCGGGGTTTCCGAACGGCAAGGCGTATTACGAAGACCGGGTGCGGCAATTCACTACCACTGCGTTAAGCTCGGAGGAAGTATACCAGATTGGCTTACAGGAAGTGGCCCGAATCAGAGCGGAAATGGACAAGGTTATTCGGGATGTAAAATTTAAAGGCGACTTTAAAGAATTCGTTTTCTTTCTGCGCAACGACCCGCAATTCCGGCCCAAAACCGCCGATGAGCTTCTGAAGGACGCCGCCTTTATTGCCAAGACAGTAGAGGGCAAATTGCCCGCGCTGTTTGGCAAGCTGCCCCGACAACCTTTTACCGTGGTGCCCGTGCCGCAATACCTCGCTCCCAACTATACCTCGGGCCGGTATTCGGGCGCCTCCATCAGCAGCAAGCGCGCTGGTGAATACTGGGTAAATACGTCCAATCTGCCGAGCAGGACCCTGTATACGCTCGAATCCCTCACGCTGCACGAGGCGGTTCCCGGTCATCATTTGCAAACTTCTCTGACGCAGGAATTAACCAACTTGCCAGAATTCAGAAGGAATTTATACATTAATGCCTTTGGCGAAGGCTGGGGATTGTACAGCGAATACCTCGGGCATGAAATGGGTTTTTACAAAGACCCGTACAGTCTGTTTGGCCGCTTGACGTATGAAATGTGGCGCGCCTGCCGTCTGGTAATCGACGTCGGCCTCCATTCAAAAGGCTGGACCCGGGACCAGGCCGTGGCATATTTAGCCGATAATACCGCGCTTTCCCTGCACGAGGTCAACACCGAAGTCAACCGGTACATTTTGTGGCCCGGACAGGCGCTGGCCTATAAAATGGGGGAGTTAAAAATCAAGGAAATGCGGCGTAAAGCGGAAGCCGCGCTGAAGGAGGACTTCGACGTGCGGGCGTTTCACGACATGGTGCTTTCCAACGGTTCGGTCACGCTGTCCATCCTCGAAAAAATGACGGACCGGTTCATCGAACAGCAGCAAGCCGGCAAGAAGAAAAGCTAAGCCGGCCGCAGCGTCTGCATTATTCTGCCAATTGATGGGGCGTGGCCCCGGCGCCAGTAGTTTTGCGGCATGACTGCTCCTGCTCTGCCCACTTCCCTCCTGCTCAATGGCCGCGAATACGCCTACGCGGCCATTCGTGAATACCCCGCGCAGCTCGATGCGCCCGTGAACGGCTACGAGGCCAAGGTGCTCGACTTTGTGCGGCAGTGGCTGAACGGCACGCAGGAATTCACGCTGCACACTTCGGGCAGCACGGGCACGCCCGCGGCTATTGCGCTGCGGCGGCGGCAGCTCGAAGCTTCGGCCAGCCGCACGGCCGACTTCTTCGACCTTGGCCCCGGCGACCGGGCGCTGGTTTGCCTCAACTGCGAATACATTGGCGGCATGATGATGCTGGTGCGCGGCCTGGAGCGCAACGTGCACCTGACCATTGTGGAGCCCCACGCCGACCCATTTACCTACGTGGCCGCAGATGCGGAATTTGACTTTGCCGCCTTCGTACCGTTGCAATTGAAGACCGTGCTGGCGGCGGGCCATGCCCCGCGCCTCAATAAAATGAAGGCCTTTTTGATAGGTGGTGCACCGGCCGATGCGGCCCTGCAGCAGGAGCTGCAGCCCGTGCAAGCCGCCGCGTGGCTAACCTACGGCATGACCGAAACCTGCTCCCACGTGGCCCTGCGCCGCCTGAATGGCCCGGCAGCTACTACCAGCTTCCGGGTGCTGCCCGGCATTGCGGCGGGCCAGGACGAGCGCGGCTGCCTGACCCTGCGCGGCGACGTGACCGACGACCAGCTTGTGGTTACCAACGACGTGGTGCAGCTGCTCGACGCGCACACGTTCGAGTGGCTGGGCCGGGCCGATTTCGTGATAAACTCGGGCGGCGTGAAGGTACCGGCCGAGAAGGTAGAGCTGGTGCTCGACGTGGCCCTGGCCGAAATTGGGGCTTCGCGCCGCTGCTTTGTGGCGGGCCAGCCCGATGAGCGCCTGGGCCAGGCCGTGACGGCCTTCATCGAAGGAGCCCCCCTGCCAGCCGACCAGGAAAGCCAACTCAAAACCCTGCTGGCCGAGCGGCTGGGCCGCTACGAGCAGCCCCGGCAGCTGCGCTACGTGCCCGAGTTTGCGGCTACGCCCAACGGCAAGCTCGACCGTGCCGCCACCCTGCGCCTGGCCCACGAGGAGTAGTGAGCTGCGCTTGTGCAACAGCCTGGGTCTGGGGGCGGCAGTGGCGGCTGTTGTTGGTGTTGGTGCTGGCGGCCGGTACGGCGCGCGCCCAGGTGCCCGACTCGACCAACACCGGCGGCGGGCCCGACTCGACGGTAATCGATAAGGCCGGCAGCTTCACGCCACCGCCGGCGGGGCTGCCTTCGCCGGAGTTTGAAACCTACAACGTACACGGCAACGGCGTGCGCTACACGGCGGCCCTCACCGGCCTGCTCACCACCGGCACCGTCGAGCGGGTGTACTTCAGCACCAGCCACACTGGCAACTACACCACCGGGCACTGGCAGTTCCCGGCGGCCCTGAGCTATAGCTACGGGCGGCAGGGCGGGGCGCTGCGCGAACGGGAATTACTGCTGCTCCTCACGCCCGCCTACCGCCTGGGCCGCTGGAAGTTCTATGTACTGGGCGAGTTCGAAACCAGCAACCTGCGCGCCATCGACCGGCGGGTGGTGACCGGCGGCGGAGTGGGCTACCAGCTCTACGCCGACAGCCTCAGTAACGAAGTGGCCCTGAGCACCTTTTTGCTCGATGAGCGCACCAACTACAACACCGAGCCCGAGCTGCAGCGCCACGTAGTGCGCAACAGCAGCCGCCTGAAAGCGCGCCTGAACCAAAAAGTATTCAGCTTCTCGGAGCTGCTGTTCTACCAGCCCTCGGTGACCGACCCCGGCGGCGACTACCGCCTGAACAGCGCCACCGTGTTAGCCTTCAAGCTATACCAGCACCTGGCCCTGAACCTCGCCTACACGTTTTCCTACGAAAGTGTGGTGGTGCTGAACCGCGCCCGGGCCAACGGCACGCTCTCGGTAGGATTCGCTTACAGCACGGGCAAGTAGCGCGGTCGTACCCGGCTTAGCGCATGTTGGTTTGGGTGAAGAGGGGCTCCTTGTCCTTCAGCACCTTGAATAACTCGCCCAAAAACAGGTTGGCGCGCAGGTAAAATACCGGCCCGTTCAACTCCCGCTGAATGGGCAGGGGCACGAATACCGGCTGCCGCCAGCCCAGCCCCGTGCCAAAGCCGCCCCAACGAAACACCCGATACTGGGCGGCCAACGTGGGTTCTACAATGCCCAGGACCGAGCGGGGCGTTTTGTCGAGGTCGCCGTCGTCGGTCTCGTACAGCACGTAGGCTGAGCCCATTCCCAGCTGCATGTTGGCGCTGATTTCCCACCGGCGCTTTTCGAGCAGCACGTAGCCGGCATAGGCCGCCAGGTAACGGAAACGGATTTCGGCGTCGGCTTCTTCGGCGGCATTGTCGGGCTTGGCCTGCCGCGAGGGCACGCCCGTGCTCAGGAAATAGATTGCTGCCCCAGTCCGAAAACGGCTCTTGAACTCGATGCCCAGCTTGAGGCCGTTGACGGTGGTGAAGTGGTGGTTGAGAATGGAATAGCGCGAGTCGTACTGCACCACAAAGCGGTTGCGTGGCAAGCGCGGAATAGCCGGCCGGCGCACCACCGAATCGCGCCCCACACTGCCGGAAGCAGGCTGCACCTGCGCCTGCGCCCGAAGCCCCATTCCTACCAGCAAAGCCAGCCGCAACGCACAACGCACTCCTACAACCATAGCAAGTTGCCAACGCGTTTCACCAGCACAAAGTTATAACTTACCGGCCCGGGCTACTGCGCCAGGGCCTGCTCGATGGCCGCGATGGTAGCGGTGCCTGCCGAGGGCTGGGGGGCATGGGCCAGGCGGATGCGGCCGTCGCGCCCGATAAGCCAATAGCTGGGAATGCCACCGGCCTGGTACGCCTTGCCAGCCGAGGTATTGTAGGCGGCCTCATCAAGCAAATGCACGCTGGTGGGGCCAGTGAGGGCATGTTTGGTGAGGGCCTTGCGCCAGTCGTCGGGGTTGCGGTCGATGGAGATGTAGAGAAACACCACGTCGCGGCCCGCAAACTGCTGCTTGAGCTCGGCACCAGCGGGCGCTTCGGCGATGCAGGGCGCACACCAACTGGCCCAGAAATCGAGGTACACGACTTTGCCTTTAAAATCGGCCAGCGACACCGTTTTGCCGCTGTCGTCGCGCAGGCTGAAGCCGGGAGCGGGCTGGCCGGGCTGCAGCGCCGCCTGGGCGCGCACCAGCTCGTGCATGTTGCGGGCCAGGGTCGAGTCGCGGGTTTGGGCCCGGAAGGTGGGGTAGGCGGCCAGCACCGTCAGCGGGTCGCCCTGAATCGCCTCGAAGCTTAGCAGCTGAAACATGGCCAGGTCGCGAGTCAGCGTGGGCCCAAAGTCAGCAGTGGCCTGGGCATAGAGCTTCGCGGCGGCTCCGGGAGCTGCGCTGAGTTTCTCGCCCGGCCCCAGCAGGCGCCCACCGTAGGCCGAGACGAAGCGCACCACGGGCTCGCGCATGCGCTGGTTGTCGAGCTTTTGCAGGGGCAGCTCTTTCAGAAAATTATAGTAGCTGGCCGGCAGCGGCGCCACCTGCTTGGCCGTGGCGAAATGGTAGCCGGGGTAATCGAGCAGGGCGCGGCCCCAGTCAAGGTCAATGTCGAGGGCGGCCTGCCGCTGGAGAGCCGGCGGCAGCGGATGAGCAGCCGCGTAGGTTTTCAAAAACGCCTGCTGCTGGCGGCGCGCCTGGTCGGCCAGCTGGCGCATCTGGGCGGGCGTGGTGCTGGGCGTGCGGGCCTCGTTCAGGTGGACGGCATCGGCGGTTGCGGGGCCGAACTCGAACTTGTAGCGCGAGCGGGCCAGGTAGTTGTTGGCCGCCGCCCCGCGCCCGGTGTAGCGCACAGTTTCCTCAAAGCGGGGAAAGTCGAGTGTGAGGGCGAGCTGGTCGCCGGGCGTGAAGTACAGCACCGTGCGCTGGCGGGCGTAGTTCAGGCTGGCCGGGCCTTCTTTCACGTCGCGCAGCATCATTTCAAAATTACCCCCGGGGCGAAGCACTGCCTTGGCCGGCCGGAATGGACCCGCTTTTACGTGGTCGTACCACACGTACACCGTGTCGCCGGCCGGGGCGTGGTCGAGGTGGCCGCGCAGGGTGACGGGAGCCGGCGGCGCGGGCAGGCGCAGGGCGGCCGCGAGGGCCAGAGCAGGTAGCGTAAGCAGCATGGAGAGCAGCTGGAAGGGTAAAAAAAAGCGCGGAAAGATAGTTCCCAGCACAGAGTCGCCCGGGCGGGTATTGGTTGCTTCGCCCCAGCTCGGCGGCAGCTTCACTCCCCCTAATCAACGCTTCGCCCCGGTGGCGCTGGCACTGAGCTGGCCGTCCCGCTAGCTTTGGCCCAACGCTTTGCTCCTACCCTCATGCTTACGCCCGATTTTCTGTTTTCCCTTGCCAACCCTGCAGCCGTGCTCGGCTGGGCCCTGCTGGTGCTGGCCCCGCGCTGGCGCGGCACCCGCGCCGTGGTGCTGAGCGGCGCACTGCCCTTGGTGCTGGCCGCCACCTACGCGGTGCTCATTGCCGCGCACTACCTGGGGCCGCACGGCGGCGAGGGCGGCTTCCAGTCGCTCGATGCCGTGGCGGCGCTGTTCCGCGACCGGTGGGCGCTGCTGGCCGGCTGGGTGCACTACCTCTGCTTCGACATGTGGACCGGTGCCTGGGAAACCCGCGATGCCCAGCTGCGCGGCCTCCCGCACTGGCTGCTGGTGCCCTGCCTACTGCTCACGTTTATGTTCGGGCCGGTGGGCCTGCTACTGTATTTCGGGGTGCGCGGCCGGTATCCAGTGCCCCACCCGGCAGCTTGATTTCGGGCTTTTCCAATTCAACTCTGGTTTTCTTTTTTCCTGACTTCTCACTCCTGACCTCATGAAAACGGCTCTGCTTTCGCCCACTATTTTCCCTGATTCGGCGGCCAAGCCAACCACCGAAAACCCGCTGCGAACCTTCCTGCGCGTGTTGCACCGCGTGAACCCCGTACTCTCGGGCACTGGCTGGCTGAACGTGGCCCTGGCCGCGCTGGCGCTGCTGCTGCTGCCCTTCGACCACCGCCTCGTGGTGGGCGCGCTGGTCTGGCTCAAGCCCCTGAAGTTCGCACTGTCCATCACCGCCTTCGCCTGGACGCTGGGCTGGCTGCTGGCCGACCTGCCGGCCGCTGCGCAGCGCAGTGTGCGCCGCCTCAGCCAAATCGTGGCCCTGAGCATGGTGGTGGAGCAGGCCGTGATTTTTACGCAGGCCGCCCGGGGCACCACTTCGCACTACAACGTTGGCTCGCCACTCGATGCCGTGCTGTTTCAGCTCATGGGCATCTTCATCATGGTGAACACGGCCATGACCATCTGGGCTGTGTTGCTGGTCTGGCGGCACCGGCCGCATGGGCCGGCCGGCTACGTGTGGGGGGTGCGGCTGGGGCTGCTGCTGTTTTTGGTGGGCTCGGTGCTGGGCGGCATGATGATTCACCTCAACCAGCACACCGTGGGCGCGGCCGACGGGGGCCCCGGCCTGCCCGGCCTGGGGTGGAGCACCCGCGCCGGCGACTTGCGCGCGGCCCATTTCCTGGGCATGCACGCCCTGCAGGCCCTGCCGTCGCTGGGCTGGGCGCTGAGCCGGACGGTGCCGCGCCGCGCCAGGCTGCTCACTTGGGTTGGGGCGGCGCTGTACGCCGCTGCGGTGGCCGGGCTGTTCGCGCTGGCCCTGGCCGGCCGGCCGCTGTGGGCCGGGCAGTAGCGGGCCGCCCATTGGCTTGTTTTCTCATACTTTAATTCGCTGAACCTATGCACTGGCTTGCCGCTTTCAACACGTTCATTTTTCTGACCCTGGGCGGCCTGCACGTCTACTGGGCGCTGGGTGGCCGGCAGGGCATTGCGTCGGCGCTGCCGGCCACGCCCGATGGCACCCTGCAGCTGCGCCCCTCGGCCGCCCTCACGGCCGCCGTGGCCGCGGGCCTGCTGGCGATGAGTGCCCTGAGTGCCGTGCCGCTGGTGCTGGGGGCCGCCACCGCACCGGGCTGGCTGCGTTTGGGCAATGGGGGCCTGGGGCTGGTGTTTGGCCTGCGGGCCCTGGGCGACTTCCGCTACGTGGGCCTAAGCAAGCGCGTGCACGACACTACTTTTGCCCGCCTCGACACCCGCTACTACACCCCGCTGTGCCTGGCCCTGGCCGCCAGCTGCGCCACCCTGGCGCTGGCCGCTTAACACTCCGGCTCCCCCATTCGCTATGCGTTCTACCCTCCCCGACGACCGCCGCTTTCTGCTTTGGGGCATTCCGGGGCTGAGCTTGCTGATTGAGGCGACCATGCTGCCCACCGGGCCCAATGTCCACTGGCCGCTGGTGCTGATGCACTGGCTCATCTCGCTCTATTTCACTGCGGGCTATTGGCTGGCCAACCGGCAGCTGTGGCGCACGCTGCTGGCCCGCTTCCCCAGTCCCGCCCAAACACCGCGCCGCCTGTGGGCCCTGGCAGGGCTGGCAGTGCTGGTTACCATGGCGACTACCGTGGTCCTGGTACTGCCGCTGCATGTACTGCTGCCCGAATGGTTTGCCCTTTCCGTGGGGCAGCTGCTGAAGTCGACCCGCTTCAGCCTGGTGCCCACCAGCGCGGTGCTCACGCTCTACGAAACCACCTATTTTTTTCAGCAGTGGAAGGCCAGCCATCACCAGGCCGAGCAACTGGCCAGCGCCGGCACCCAGGCCCAGCTCGATGCCCTGCAAAGCCAGCTCGACCCGCATTTTCTGTTCAACAATCTCAACACCCTGGCGGCCCTCATCGAGCCCGGCAACGCGCCGGCCCAGGATTTTGTGGAACAGTTGGCCGACGTGTACCGCTACGTGCTGCTGGCCCAGGGCCGCGCCACCGTGCCGCTGGCCGAGGAGCTGGCCTTTATTGAAACCTATCTGGCGCTGCACAAAGCCCGCTTTCGGAATAACCTGCGGGTCGAAATCAGCGTTGCGCCTGCCACGCTGGCCCGGCACGTGGCGCCCCTCAGCGTGCAGTTGCTGGTGGAAAACGCGCTGAAGCACAACGTGGCCTCGCACGAGCACCCGCTGCACCTGCGGCTAACCGCAACCGCCGCCGCACCGGCTACTTTGGTAGTCGAAAACACGCTGCGGCCGCGCACGGCCGGGTTCGCGCCGGGCACGGGCACCGGCCTGGCCAACGTGCGCCGCCGCTACGAGCTGCTGGGCGCCGCCCAGCCCGTCGAAAACCACGTGGCCGAAGGCAAATTTGTGGTGAAACTGCCCTTGCTGTTCGCGCCGGCCACCCTGCTGCCATGACTATTCTCCTGCTCGAAGACGAATACCCCGCGGCCGAGCGCCTGCAACGCCTGCTGCTGCAAGCCGTGCCCGAGGCGCAGGTGCTGGCCGTGCTCGATACCGTGGCCGGGGCGCTGGCCTGGCTGGCCGTCCACCCAGCGCCCGACCTCATCCTCAGCGATATCCAGCTGGCCGACGGGCTGAGCCTGGAAATCTGGGAGCAGGCCGTGGTGCTCAGCCCGGTCATCTTCACCACCGCGTTCGATGCCTACGCCATCCGCGCCTTCCAGGCCAACAGCGTGGCCTACCTGCTGAAGCCCGTGAAACTGGCTGAGCTGCAAGCTGCCATCGCCAAGCTTCACGCTACACGGAAAGCTTGGCTTAATGAAGAATTAAGCCAAGCGTCTCCTCATTCTTCATTAAGCATCGAACGGTTGCTCGATGCGTTGCCCCGGGCCTACAAAACGCGCTTTCTGGTGCGGCAGGGCGAGCAGCTGCTGCCGCTGCCCGTGGCCGAAGCAGCCTGGTTTCTGAGCCGGAACGAAACCGTTACGCTGGTAGCCGCCGACGGCCGCCGCTTCGTGCTCGACTATACGCTGGAGCAGCTCGAAGGCCTGCTCGACCCCGCCCGGTTCTTCCGCCTGAACCGCCAGCTCATTGCCCAATTGCCGGCTGTGCGCCGCCTGCACCCGCACTTTGGCGGCAAGCTGCTGGTGGAGCTTCACCCTGCGCCAGCCGAAGAAGTGCTGGTGAGCCGCGAGAAAGCGCCGGCCCTGAAAGCCTGGCTGGAAGGGTAGCTTTCGACGTATCTTGTTGCGCTAATCCCCAGTGCTATGACTGCCATCATTCTGAAAAGCCCCGTGCTCGCACGCCTCACCGATGAGGAGTTCTACCAGTTCTGCGCCGACAACCGCGACCAGCGCATCGAGCGTGATGCCAACCATCAAATCACCATCATGCCCCCTACCAATTCCGAAACTGGTGCATCCAACAGCGAAATCAACTACCAATTAGCTTATTGGAACCGTCAGCACCAGTTGGGTAAAACGTTTGACTCCTCGACCGGCTTCACCCTATCCACCGGGGCCATGCTCTCGCCCGATGCCAGCTGGATTGCTTCGGACAACTGGAACGCGCTCAGTCCGGAGGACCGGCGCGGCTTCGCGCGCATCTGCCCCGATTTTGTGGTGGAGCTGCTCTCGCCCACCGACCGCCTCACCGACACCATGCGCAAGATGGAGCACTGGCTCGAAGCCGGCGCCAAACTCGGCTGGCTCATTGCGCCCGGCACCGAATCGGTCTATATTTTCGAACCCGGGCAGCCCGTGCGCCCCGTTGTGGGCTTCGACCAGGAGTTGGTAGCCGGGCCAGTGCTGCCCGGCTTCGCGCTGGAGTTGCGGCGGCTGCGAGCGGAGTGATTAGCTCATGCTTTCAGCCAATCTGCAACTATCGATGAACTATTCACTACTCGTGGCTTTCCTTCTTGGAAGCTCAGTTACCGGTTGTCAGCCTGCCACTGATGAAACGCCTTACTCATCGAAAACATCAGCCACCACAGCCACCACAGCCACCAAAGATTCTAAAGGCAACCTGCATCGGCTGGCCGGCACCTGGGTAGGTCGCCGCAAGGATGGGTTCGACTTACTTAAAATAAAGCTCGACTCCACCGGTACCTATACCACGTTCATCGACCGAAATCAAACGCCGGGCCTTCTCCCCGACACTCTGCGGTACTTCCTGTACGAATCTCCGGTGCACGTTACGTACACGCCGCGCACGCCGCGCCACCAAGCCACCGCATCGGTTCTCACATGCAAATTCCGTTTCGACTACAATGTGGAAGCGGATACGCTCATTGAAATCGACAAGATGGGCGTGCAGGGCAAATTCATTCGCGTGCGCCCTGAGCACTGACTACCTGTCCAGCCAGCTCTTGAAGACGTTGACTTTCTCGCGGCTCACCAGCACCTGGGCATCGGGGGCGGTGGGCTTGAGCACGGTTTGCAGGCGCGAGTTGGTGTAGTGTATGATGTCCTGAATGGCGGACTGCTGGGTGAGGTATGCGCGGTTGAGTCGGAAGAAGCGGCGCGGGTCGAGCAGGCCTTCGAGCTGGTCCATCGTGTAGTCGACCACGAACTTGCGGCCCTCCACCGTTTGCAGGAAGGTGGCTTTTTCGAGGCTGAAGAAGTAGGCAATCTGGTCGAGCGGCACCACTTTCAGGTGCTCGCCCACGCGCACCACAAACTGGGTTTTGTAGCTGGCCGCCGGCGGGGCCGCCTGCTGCATCTGGTGCATGAGCTGGGCCAGCAGCGCGGGGTCGAAGGCCGGGGGCGCGGGCGTAGCGGCGGGCAGGCGCTGGCGCAGCTTGGCCAGGGCCGCGGCCAGCTCGTCGGCATCGATGGGTTTAAGCAGGTAATCGACGCTGTTTACCTTGAAAGCCTGCAGCGCATACTGGTCGTAGGCCGTGGTGAAGATGACCGGGCAGCGCACCGCCACCTGCTCAAAAATTTCAAAGCTCAACCCATCGGCCAGGTGAATGTCGAGAAACAGCACATCAGGGGTGGTTTCGCGCAACAGCGCCACGGCCTGGGCCACCGATTCGGCCGTGCCGAGGATTTCGAGCGGCTCGGGCTGGCGGGCCAGCATGTCGGCCAGGCGGCGGGCAGCCAAGGGTTCGTCTTCGACGATGAGGGCGCGGAGGGGCATTGTTTGGAAGGGCATTGTTTTCGGATGCAGAAAAAAGAACGTCATGCTGAGCGCAGTCGAAGCATCTCGCGTGCAATAGTAATTCAATCGTTAAAAAAACGGGTTACTACCCCACGCCAGATGCTTCGGCAAATTCAGCATGACGTTCTTTTGACTCTGAATATTCCCTCACAGCATCAGCAGCGGCAGCGTCACCACGAACTCGCCCTGCTCCTCGCCAATGGCCAGCGGCTTGTCCGTCAAGAAAGCGTAGCGGGCGGCCAGGTTGGCCAGGCCGCGGCCCGACGACTCGCCCGGGGCCAGCCGGCGCGGGCGGCGGGTGTTGCGCACGGTCAGGGTGTGGGCGGCTGGGTCGAGGGTGACGTGCAGGCGCAGTGGGTCGTTTTGGTAGGCGGCGTTGTGTTTGAGCACGTTTTCGAGCAGCAGCTGCAGGGCCAGCGGCGGCACGTAGTACCCGGCCACGGCGGTGGGCGGCAGGTCCATTTCCACGGCCAGGGCGTTGCCGAGGCGGGTTTGCTGGAGGTAGAGGTAGCTTTCGGCGAATTTCAGCTCGTCGGCCAGCGGCACCAGCTCCTGGCTTTCACTGTCGAGCACGTAGCGGTACACCTGGCTCAGCTGCCGGATGAAACGCACCGCCCGGGCCGGGTCGTTTTCCTCTACCAAGCTGGTCAGCGCGTTCAGCGAGTTGAACAGAAAGTGCGGGTCGACCTGCCGACGCAGCGAGTCGAGGCGCGCCACGGCCGTTTCCTTTTCGAGGCGCTCGACGCGCACCGTGGCCTCGCGCCAGCCCAGCAGAAAGGAGCGCGAGTGCATGAACAGCGAAATAATTACCGTTATCACCAGCGGTACCACCATCTGCCGCAACGCGTTTTCGTGGAAGACGTAGCTTGGCGGCCGATGCCACAGCAGCACCGCAATGGCCTCGCCCATTAGCATAATCACGGCCAGCGAGGCCAGCAGCGACGCCCCTACCGTAAGCAAGAGGCGGCGAACGGGCCGCTCGGTCCAGCCCATGCGTCGGTTCAGCCAGTCGGTGGTGTAGCCGTTGGCCAGCCACAGGCCCACGAAATAAGCCAGCGATATCGCGAAGCTGATGGCGTAGTTGATGGGGTGCAGCCAGGGTTGGGCCTCGTTGGAGAACGCGAAGCCGACCGTGCCCAGCAGTATCCACCAGCGTTGCTTCCAGATGCTGCGCAGCTGCGAGGGCTCGACGGTTGTCACCCAGGGCCGGGCCGGGCCGGCGTTGGAAACAGGAATAGCAGAACGGGACAGGGCCACGGCGGTAGGCAGGAATGTTTCCATCAAAGTAAGCGGCTGGGGGTAGAATCGGGAGCTAATCGAACGGCAAAGCGGGTAAAATGAACGGTCATGCTGAGCTTGCCGAAGCATCTTTACCGCAGCAGTAATCCGGTCGATTGGATTGCGTTGCGCGGCAGAGATGCTTCGACTGCGCTCAGCATGACGTTCCCATGTCACGACGCACCTCCTACCTGCTACTTCGCGGCCGTGGCGGGCGTTTCGTACTGCTTCAGGCGGCCCTGGAGCTGGCGCTGGCCCCAGTTAGGTGCCAGTGGGCCGGCCGGTACGAATGCCGCGAATTTGTCCTGAGCCTTTTCGAAAAGCGGCTTGGCGGCAACGGCCCCGCCGCCAAACATTTTGGGCGTGAAGAATACGTTGTTGGCTTCGATGAGGTAGGGGCGCGGGTTAGCGGGGTTCAGGGCCTGGGCTTTGGCAACGGCTTCACCCACCAGCTCGGAGTATTTCTGTGAGCGCATCATGGGCGAGATGCCCAGGCGGGCCTGGTGGGCGTAGGCCTGCAGGGCGAGCAGCTCCGATTCGTCGCCGTGCAGCTGGCGGGCCTTGGCCAGGGCCGCTTCGGCCTGGTCGAGGGTTTTGTCTTTGGCGTCGCCGTCTTCCTTGCTCTGGAATACACTGATGACAAGGGCGTAAGCCTGGTAGTAGCGGGGCAGCCAGTCGGCGGGAGCCACGGTGGCGGCGCGCTCCAGCTTGGCAGCCACCGCCTTGAGAACCACTGGGTCCCCGGTGCTCATCAGCTCGGTGATGGTGGCGGTCATCATGGTGGTGTACGCATCGGCAGGCGCTGCGGCAGCGGCATTTGTCGCCGGAGCAGCGGGTTGCGCCTGGACACTGGCGGCGAGCGAAGCAGCGGCGAACGCGAGGGTGAGAACGAGGGTTTTCATGGTTGAAAAGGGGTTAGGAGTGAAGATGAAGGCGTACTTGCCGTGGTTGATGATTCAAAGGTGGCAGCGGCCTGGGCCGTCCGAAAACGCTTGCGACCGAAGCGTCAGATGAAGCGGATGAAGTGTCGGGACCGGGCGACCGACAAGTTGCTGGCAACGACGGTTCAGCGCCCGGACGGGCAGCTTTTTTGACGCTTCGTGCAACGCTCGGGTGCTCCAATGCATCCTACGGGCGTTCCTTTCCACATTTCCTGGCTTACCATGCGTGCCCTTTCTGTTGCTTTCGGCGGCTTGCTCCTCGCCGCGGCCCTGCCTGCCCTCGCCCAAACCACTCCCGCCGAAACGCCGCCCGCGCCCCGCTACTACGTCGGCCTGGGGGCCTACCACAGCAACTTCCAGAACCTAAGCAGCTGGCGGCAGGGCGATACCGGCTTCCGGGTACCGGTGCAGCTGGTAGCCGGCTACCAGCTGCGCCCCCGCTTAGCCCTGGAGCTGGGCGTGGCCTACAGCGGCCGCACTGCCAACTACGCCTACGATGCCTACTTCTATAATGCCGCGGGCTTGGCCTACCACAGCCAATATTCAAGTACCACCACCGAGCGCATCACCTCGGTTTCGGCCCTGGCCCGCTACACGCTCACGCGCCAGCCAGCCCACCGCCTGCAGGTAGATGCGCTGGGCGGCTTCACGCTGGTACACCGCAACGGCTACTCCCGCGGTGCCGAAACCACCGACGCTTCCGGCACACTCGAAACAACGCCCTTTACCTACCACCGCTCCGCCAACGACCTGCTCCTGACAGTGGGCCTGGGCCTGCGCTACCGCCTTACCCCCCGTTTCGAGCTCGACTTCGACCTCACCACCAACCGCAACCTCAGCCATCCGGATACTTACAACGGCTACACCGGCGGCGCGGCGCTGGGGCTGCGCTACCGGTTCGGACGGTAGCAGCCGGACTTGCCGGCGTGGTTTCATTTTTTGAAGCCGATTGCAACACTGAAACGGACATTTGCATCCTCCTAACATTCCATTCCGCTTTTCCTCGCGTCCCATGCGTGCCCTTTCCCTCGCCCTCGGCGGCTTGCTCCTCGGCGCTGCCCTGCCCGCCCTCGCCCAAACTACTCCCGCCGAAAAGCCGGCAACGCCCCGCTACTACGTCGGCCTCGGGGCCTACAGCAGCTATTACAATAAGTTCGGCCGGCCGTACGGCACCACTGGTTTTCCAGTGCCGGTGCAGCTCACGGTGGGCTACCAGCTCAGCCCGCGCCTGGCGGTGCAGGTGGGCGTGGCCTACAGTGGCCACAGCTATACCTATAATAACTCCAATCAGCAGTCTTCCCCTTCGTATGTTCCCTATTCCATCGAGGGGAAAAATACCCAGCGCCTGACGTCAGTAACGGTGCTGGCTCGCTACGGACTTACGCAACAGGCGGCGCACCGACTGCAATTTGATGCCCTGGGGGGCTTTGGCCTCGAGCATTCTTCCTATCGCGGGCGCGGCACCCAGACCGACGGCTTCTCGGGCACGCTCCAAACCTCTACCTACGACTACACCACTGTCCGAAACACCTTGCTGCTCACCGCCGGCCTGGGTGCCAGCTACCGACTGAGCCCCTGTTTCGAGCTCACCAGCGACTTCACCGTGAACCGGGCTCTGAACAACATAGACCCCGTCTATACCGGCCCGGCCCTCACCGGGGCTGCTGCGGTGGGCCTGCGCTACCGGTTTGGGCACTAATACCCGGGCTTTCCGGCGTGGTTTTCATTTTTGAAGCCGATTGCAACGCTGAGCCAGCCATTTGCCTCCTCCTGACATTCCATTCCACTTTTTTTCTCGCAACGCATGCGCACCCTTTCCCTCGCCCTCGGCGGCCTACTCCTCACCGCGGCCCTCCCCGCCCTCGCCCAAACCACTCCCGCCGAAACCACGACCACGCCCCGCTACTACGTGGGCCTGGGGGCCTACAGCAGCTACTACCAGCGGCTCGGCGGTACTTCGCTGGGCTACGACAACAGCTTCCGCATGCCGGTGCAGCTCACGGCTGGCTACCAGCTTAGCCCGCGCTTGGCGGTACAGGTGGGCGTAGCGTACAGCGGCAACACTTCGCACTACGGCGAGAGCATTGTGTACAGCACCCCCACGCCAAACACGCCCTCGCCTTATTACAACACCGAAGGCGTCTTCACCCAGCGGCTGGCTTCCATTTCTACCTTGGCCCGCTACACCCTCACGGCCAACCCGGCCCGCCGCCTGCAGTTTGATGCGTTGGGAGGTTTCACCTTCGAGCACGCCAACAGTGCCAACAAGGGCTCCCGCACCGACAGCTTCCAGGGTACTACAACCACTTCCACCTACAACAACCACTACAGTCGTAACGCGCTGCTGCTCACCGGTGGCGTGGGAGCCCGCTACCGCATGAGTCGCCGCTTCGAGCTGACCTACGACTTCACCGTGAACAAGAACCTGACCGAGGGGTCGGGCCCTTACAGCGACAACGTGCTCACCACTAGTCAGGCCCTTGGTCTTCGCTACCGCTTTGGGCGGTAATCGCACCTTGGTTTATGGCACAGCAAAAAGCGGCCGCTCCTAGATGGGACGGCCGCTTTTTTATGACCGGGCTGTTTGTTTCGCTCTTCCTGTAGTGAGCAGGCCGGGGCCGTTGGTGGACTTGACAGCACGAATACCTTCTAGGCTGTCGGGCCGGTGAGTCGCTACGTAATCTGTGGCTGCGTTCAGCCCGTTGGCCATCGGACCATCCGCCACCGTCGGCCAGAAGCCCGACCAGGCATCGTAGGTGCGGCGGCCCAGTAGCAAATCGATATGGCTGCCGCAGAGCTCGACTAGGGCCGCTAAGCCCGCCGGCGTGCGGCGGGGCGTCGTCCAGTTGCCGGGCGCGAAGCCGTCGGCATCGTCGGGCGATGCCACGCACGGGCTCGCCACCCGTGCAGGATAGCAGGCATCCCTTCCAGTGGCAGTAAGGCGGCGTTACGGAGCTGAGCAGGCATCGGACAAGCAACGCTCGTACCTTCCGCCTTTTCTGCGCCCTTCCATGCCCTTTCCCGTTTCGTACCGTTTGCCCGCCGTAGCCCTGAGCTTACTGCTGGCCGGCTGCTCCTCGCCTACCGAGGATGCGCCCACTACTACCACCGGCCCGCCCCGCCCGCCCCGCGCGGCAGCTGCCAAGCCCTTCGTGGGCACCATCCTACTGGTAGAGCACCGCTACGTGCTGGGCATCCGCACCACCACGTTCGTTACGCTCACCTTCGACGGCCCCCGGCTGCGGCGCGATATCCGCACCGGCAGTTTCGCCGATTCCACCGAGCGGTACGGCATCATCGCCGACCTGCGCACCGACAGCGTGACCTACTACGTGCAGGATGCCACCCGCAATGCCCACTACCGCATGGCCCGCCCCGCCTACCTGGCCCGCGTGGCCGCCAACGAACCCATCTTCTCCCCGCTTACGGACCGCAAACCCTACAGCACCATTTTCGAGCCCGTTCCGCTAAACTCCCCCGCCCTACACAGCACGGCGGTGGCAGGCCCCGCCCTGCGCCGCCTCAGCAGCTTTCAGGCCGTGCTGTTTATGCTGCCCGACCTCACGCGCTGCGATGCCTTCTACTCCGAGCAGGTGCGGGTATCGAAGGCGGCAGTGGCCTGCATCGTGCACCACTCGCCGGCTGCGCTGCCCACCCTGGCGCTGGGCGTGCGCTATACCCCAACGCCGCAGCCCACTTCCACTGGCTTGCTCGACCGGATGCACCACCGCCTAAGCAACCTGTTCTCGCAGGACACCGAGCTTGAGTCGTTCGAGCCCACAGCATCGGAAGATGCCTTCGACCTGCCCGCCGGCTCAACCAACAACCTGGAGGAAATGATGACGGCGGCATCCAACTCGTCGCACCATCACCACCATCATTAGAGCAATTTCGCGGTGAATGTACCTGTTGAACAATGTAGGGGCGGGGTCGTACCCGGTAGGGCTTGCCCCCGCCCCTACATCCACTGATTCCGAAACGGCATTAACAACGTTGAACGCACCCCTCCCCACCGGGGAGGGGCTGGGGGCGGGGTCAGTCCGGCCGCTTCTCCAAATCCACTTTCGTGGTCTTGTTAATTGAGATGAACACGCCCAGAAACAGCATGCGCGGCGCGGGCGGCAGCACGGCGGCACTGCGGTACTGGCCGCCGGCATCAGCCGCGCTGGCAAAGGTGTAGCCGTAGATATTCTGGCGATTCAGCACGTTGCTGGCCGAGAGGTAAACGATGGTGTACTGCTTGAACCAGTGGGTGAGGTAGCTCACGTTCAGGCTCAGGTCCTGGTAGGCGGGCAGGGCAGCCTGGTTGTAGCCGGGCAGGTTGGGGTCGTAGTAGCGGCGGCCGGTGCCGTAGCTGTAGGTGAAACCGAACTGGGTGTGGATTTTGGCCACGTAGTACTTGCCTACCACGCTCAGGTTGTGCCGGGCGGCAAAGGTGGGGA
Source organism: Hymenobacter glaciei (assembly GCF_039539585.1). Classification (NCBI taxonomy): domain Bacteria; kingdom Pseudomonadati; phylum Bacteroidota; class Cytophagia; order Cytophagales; family Hymenobacteraceae; genus Hymenobacter; species Hymenobacter glaciei. The sequence goes on from NZ_BAABDK010000034.1 coordinate 92,857, forward strand.
TGGCCGCCACGGGGTCGGCCCGGTACTGGCGGCGGGTATCCAGCAAGCCGTAGCTAATCCAGTAATCGGCCATTTTGAAGGTGCTGCGGTCCCGAAACAGCACGTCGAGGCCCCGGGCGTAGCCGCTGCCGACGTTCTGGTAGCCGGCCGGGTTGAAGAGGTTGGTACGGTCGTAGGTCACGAGCTGGCGGTAGTTTTTCTGGTACAGCTCACCGCGCAGGGTGCGGTTGTTCACGGTGCGCTCAAACAACAAGCTGTAGTGCTCGGCCCGCTCGAAATTGAGGGCGTGGCTGACGCGCAGCAAATCGGTAGTGGGCGTTTGGTAGAAGTAGCCCCAGGCCGCCGAAAGCTGGCTGTGCTCGCCGGTTTTGTAGGCCATGCCCAGGCGGGGTGCGGCGTTGAACTGGCGCAGCAGTGCCGAATACTCGGCCCGCCCACCCATGCGAGCGGCCAGGCGGCGGCTCAGCACCAGCTCGCTTTCCACGAAGCCGGCGCCGCGCTGCTCATCCACGGCCAGGGCCAGCGTGGGGGCTTCGGCGGTGGGCTGGTACTGCTGGCGGTAGCGCTGCGCATAGCCTTCGAGGCCCATTTTGAGGTTGAACCAGGTGCTGGCCGAGTCGTTGGTGAGCACCAGCCGGGCCACAGCCGACTGGTCGAGGTCGCGCACCGACTGCACGTCGGGGCTGATGCGGTTGTCGTCCACGGTCAGGGCCAGGCCGGTGTTCAGGCTCCAGCCACGCCGCAATGGGGCCCGATAGGTGGCGTTGAGGTAGGCGTTGTCGTTGGCCAGCGTTACGGGGTGGCCGTCGGCGGCGTAGGTGGGGTTGGCGTCGGGCTGGCGCAGGGCCAGGCGCTGGCGGCTGTAGGTACTATATATTTTCAGCATGCCGGCCTCACCTACTTTGTGGGCCACTTTCAGCGAGCCACCGAGAGCCAGCGGGGCCTTGTCCCAGCCCAGGTTCTGGGGCACTAGGTTGTAGTAGGGAGCCAGGTTGGTATAGTCGGCACTCACAGCTACCGAGGTGCGCTCCCAACGCTTGGTACGCCCGAGGCTTGCCCCCACGCTCATCAGCGACACGCTGGACTGCGTTTCGGGGGCCAAATCGGTCGAGTTCTGTACCACCACGGCGCTCAGGGCCTGCCCGTACTCAGCCGAGTAGCCACCCGTGCTAAAAACCAGTCCTTTGAACAGAAAGGGGGAAAACCGGCCCCGCGAGGCCACGTTGGGTACCGCGCCGCCGTACGGCGTCTGCACGGGCAGGCCATCGATGTAGTACTTGGTTTCTGAAGCTGCCCCGCCGCGCACGAACAGCTTGCCGTCCTCGCCCACCCGCGTGGTGCCGGGCAGCGCATTCAGGGCGCCGGCTACGTCGCCGAGCGCGCCGGCCGTGGTCACAATGTCGAGGGGCTTGAGCAGGGTGCCACGCTTGGTGTCGCTGGCTTCGAAAGCCCCGGCCGTCACCACCACGTCGCCGAGGGCGGCGGGGTTGGCCTTTAGCCGGATGTTGGGCAGGGCCACGGAGCCTTCGCCCAGGCTCACCAGCAGCTCCTGCGGCACGTAGCCGATGAAGCTCACCACCAGCACGGCCGGGCCAGCAGCGCGGTCGGTGCGGAAATCGAAGCGGCCCAGCGAGTCGGTGCTGGCCCCGTCGAAAGTGGTTTTCAGAAACACGTTCACGCCCGGCAGGGGCTGGCCGGCAGCATCGCGCACAGTGCCATGCAGGCGGGTTAATGAAGTGGTGGTTTGGTGTGTCTTAGCAGACGGAGTGGTTTGGGCGAAAGAGGCGGGCGTGGCGCTCAGCAGCAGGAGCAGCGGAAGTAGTGAGGTTTTCATGGCAGTAGGCGTTTTGATGGCTCAAAGGTGCCCGTGCCCCTCCCCTGCGCTCAACTTCCCGTTGCCGAACCGTCGGATGAGGCGGACGAACCGTTAGAGCCGCCGATGAACCGGACGCAACCAATTGCCTCCTCAGACTATCTTGCTTCTGCCCCCTTTCCCTTTCCAGCCATGCGCTTCCGCACCTTTCTCACCTACCTCAGCCTGCTGCCACTAAGCGCTTGTACCCGCTCGTGCAACGACTACGACAACAACGAAGAGTTCGCGCAAGCCAAACTGCCGCCCTACACCGAAACCGGAGCCAATACGCTGGGCTGCGTGCTGGGGCCGCAGGTGTGGACGGTGCTGGGCAAGCATAGAGCCTACAGCATCGGCGGTGGCTGGGAGTCCAATCAATTAATAGTTGAAGGAGGTTATTCCATTCCGCGCACACTCCAGGTGCATGGTGGAATGACGGGCGTGCGCAATAGCAAGGAGTTTTACGACCGACGCCTTTACCTGGTGTTTCTTCCCTCCGACACATTAGGGGGCCTTCGCCTGCTCGGCGGCAGCAACACGAATGAGCGAGTGCGCGTCACCGATTTTATCACCGGACTGGACTATACCAGCATCAGCCGTCGCCCTGTTCGGTTGCTCGTCCGCAAGCTCAACCGGCAGCAGCGCATTGTGAGCGGCACTTTCGAAGGGATGCTCTACAGCGATAATACTGGGCAACACGATTCATTGGCCGTAGCCGATGGCCGCTTCGACGTTCGTTATTAACGGGTATCAGCAACTGACTTTGCTTACACGGTAGCCTCACGCAGACAACGCCAGCTGCTACTGCTTGACTCGCGCTTGCGCCACGCACACAGCCCGAAAGCCCACCGTGGCCGCGGGCCCGGCCACCTGCCCGCGCGCCCTGATGGTGCACGCCGCCAAGTCGTCGCGGTAGCTACCACCTTTGGTCAGGCCGCGCTCCTGCACCATTTCGGCCACGTTACCCAGCATTTGATAAAGCCCAAAGTCGTTGGGTGGGCCCTGGTACACGTAGCCCGGCGTGGCCAGTTTCAGGAAATAAGGCTCGGCCTGGGCATAGTTAATCCACGAGCGCGCCGGGTGCCGGCTGTTGTAGGCAGCAATGTCGGCCTTGATTTGCGCAACCGGCTTGGTACTACCCGACCGTTTTTGCAAATATGCCGCCGCTTTGGGTGCTACCTGCACCGGCAGTTCCAGGCAGGTGGTGCCATACGGCAAGCCACTGCGCACTTCGGCGGCTTCCTCCCATTCGGCCTCGGTGGGCAGGCGGTATTCTACGCTTTCGCCCGCAAAATCACTGCCTAGCTTCAGTTGTTTGTTTACTGCTTTGGTGCGCCACTGGCAGTACAGCACGGCCTGCTCGTAACGGATGCCCACCACCGGGTAGTAGGCGTAAAACGGGCTGGTGTAGTAGTCCGGCACGGGCAGTGCGGCCGGGTCGGGCAGCACCGCAGGCCGGATGTCGTTCGACGAAGAGTCGGCGGGAAACACGTCGGCCACAAACAGTCGCCAGTCGAGATTAGTAATTTCCGCTTCGTCGATTGCCAGGCCCGAGTGCGAGAAGTGCACTGCCCCCGGCCCCTCCACTAAGCCGTGCAAATGCCCCAGATTCGGCACCTGGAAGGTATCGCGGCAAAGCTTGGAACCAGGGCGAAGCTTCACCACCTCACTGTCAAGGAATGGGGCCGGGTTCGGCATGGGCGGGCTTTAGATGCTCACCACGTTGGGCGAGCCGGTGGGCTGCTCGGCAACGTAGGCCGCCGGCCCCAGGGGCAGGCCCGTAGCCGCACTGTAGTAACCAGTGCGCAGGCTGCTGGGCATAGTCGCGCAGCCTGAGAGCAGCAGCGCCAAGGGTCCGGCCAGCATCCAACGGTATCGCAGGTTGAACATCTTACCCTGGTTGGTGGAATATGGAGGTCTACACCTGCCCTTCGCCCACGCAGGTAACGCCAGCAACGCGGTTAGCGCGCGAAAATTTCATCTCCAGCGAATTCAGCCCCAGCAGCACCTTGTTCACTAGCGGGTTCATGGGCTTCATGTTGGAAGCTGCCTCGTGCTTGCGCAGGTTGCTGAGGCGGCGCACCGTCCAGACCAGCGGAAACAAGGCCCCGTAGAGGTAGTAGTTGCGAATGCGGCGGAAGCCGGCCTTTTGCAGCACCCCACTCAGCATTGGGATGTGGTAGCGGCGGTAGTGCTCCAGAAACACATCGTGCCCGCTCCAGAGCGACTGAAACGCCGGCACCGTGATGAAGAAGTGGTTGTTGTCGCCCACCGCCGACGCCTTCACGCGCTGCAGCATGGCCAGGTCATCGGGCAGGTGTTCCAGCACGTCCATCATAATGAACAGGCCGTCGGTAACATTCGTGGGCACGTCGTGCACCATCTCAATTTTAGCCCCGCGCGTCGGGGCCATTTCTTCCTCCGAGTAGCCGATATCCACCAGCCACACCTTGGCAATGGCCGCGCCCAGGGTCTTTTCCAGCTCGTAGGCAAAGAAGCCCGAGCCCGAGCCGATGTCAATAATCGTCAGCGGCTTGCCGGCTTTGGCCAGCTGCTGGGCGAAGCGCAGCAGCGGCAACTTCTTGCTCTGGTAGTACCAGTGCGTGTCGGGATTAACGCCGTTTTCGAGTTCTTTTAAATCCATCTGGTGTGCGCAAGGTGTGGCAAGTTAGGCATTCGGGCCCATGCGAAAAGCACCTTTCTGCTTTACGACTCCACAGCAACACGGTCGCCGTGCGCTTTGGCCTCCGTAATAACCAGAAAATGCAGGTTCGCCGCGCGGAGTCCCAAGCCCACGCTGCTGCTCCCATGTACCCGGCTCGCAAAACTGTTCTGAGAGCTGGCTAGACTTAGACGGTGCAATTTACCCGGCTGCTTCCTTACGCTTCCAGCTTAGCAGCAGCACACCCAGCACCACCAGAATAGTCCCGAAAATCTGCGCCACGAAAATCTTCTCGCCCAAAATGAAGTGGGCCTGCAAGATGGTCGAAACTGGTCCGATACCGCTGATGATGGCCACATTATTGGAGCCTATCCGTTTCAAGCCCTGCGATATCATAAACGACGGCAGCACGGTGGCAAATACCGCCAGCAGCAGCCCGTACACCCACAGCGCCTTCCCAGTGGCAAATACTTCGTGGTGGCCGGCGAGCGCGAAATGAATAAATATGCCAGTTGTGGCGGCCAGCATGGCGTAAGCCGTGAATTTATTGGCCCCAATTACTGGAATTATCTTGCCGCTGCCCGCAATATAAATGGAGTACGTAATGGCACAGACAAACACCAGGAAACTCCCCAAATACAGCCCTGGCTTGCTGGCATCAAACGCTATTTCCCCCACGTAGGCAATTAAAATACCGGTATATGTGAGCAGCAGCGCCCATTTTTGAATGCGGGTAATTCGCTGCTTGAATACAATAGCGTTGATGAATACCACGAAGCTGGGGTACAGAAACAGAATTAACCGCTCCAATCCGGCCGACACGTATTGCAAGCCGATAAAATCTAACAAGCTGCTCAGGTAGTAGCCCATAAGGCCCAGAAAAGTCACCAGCAGCCATTGCCGGGGTGTCATGCGCACGTTTGCCTTTTGGCCCGATACCAGAAAAGCGGCCACTACAAAAAAGGGCAGTGAGAATGCCATGCGCAGCGTCAGCAGGGTCAGCGCGTCGGTGTGCGTGGCCCCAAAGGCATGTTTGACAATAATGGCCTTGGTGGAAAATAAAACAGCTCCTAGCAGGGTGATGATAAATCCGGCAATGGGGATGGCGGGTCGGGAAGAACTAGTCATGAGTATTATAAAAACACAACGGCCACCCCAGTTTCCTGAGGCGGCCGTTGCTGCTTAAGCTGCTAATGCAACCCGCTTACTTCTGGGATAGCTGAGCTCCGCCGCTTTCCTTCAGGCGAATCAGGTTCAGGGCCGAGCCGGCCTTGAACCACTCAATCTGGCCTTCGTTGTACGTGTGGTTCAACGTAATCAGGTCGGTGTCGCCGTCGGCGTGGTGCAGGCGGGCCTGCAACGGGGTGCCTTCGGCGAAGGTGGTTAGGCCCAGGATGTCGATGGTATCGCCTTCCTCAATCAGGTCGTAATCGGCCTTGTTGGCGAAGGTGAGACCGAGCATGCCCTGCTTCTTCAGGTTGGTTTCGTGGATGCGGGCGAAGCTCTTCACAATCACGGCGCGCACGCCGAGGTGGCGGGGCTCCATGGCGGCGTGCTCGCGCGAGCTGCCTTCGCCGTAGTTCTCGTCGCCAATTACCACGGTCCCAATGCCCATGCTCTTGTAGGAGCGGGCCGACTGCGGCACGGTGGCGTAGTCGTCGCCCTGCACCGCGAAGTTGCGCACCTTGTTGGCCTCGCCGTTGAAGGCATTGGTGGCTCCGATGAGCATGTTATTCGAGATGTTATCCAGGTGGCCGCGGTACTTCAGCCACGGACCGGCCATCGAGATGTGGTCGGTGGTGCACTTGCCCTGGGCCTTGATGAGCAGGCGCAGGCCCGTCAAATCAGTGCCTTCCCAGGCCTTGAAGGGCTCGAGCAGCTCGAGGCGGTCCGACGATTGGCTCACCAGCACCTGCACGCCGCTGCCATCGGCGGCGGGCGCCTGGAAGCCGGCATCCTCTACGGCGAAGCCACGCGGGGGCATTTCCACGCCCACCGGCTCATCGAATTTCACGGGGCCGTTGGTGCCGGGCAGCGTGTCGGTGAGGGGGTTGAAGGTCAGGTCACCGGCAATGGCGAAGGCCGTCACGATTTCGGGCGAAGCCACAAAGGCGTGGGTGTTGGGGTTGCCGTCGTTGCGCTTGGCGAAGTTGCGGTTGAAGCTCGTGATGATGGAGTTACGACGCTTGGGGTCGTCGGTGTGGCGGGCCCACTGGCCGATGCACGGGCCGCAGGCGTTGGCGAGCACCACGCCGCCCATGTCGGCGAAGGTGTCGAGCAGGCCGTCGCGCTGCACGGTGTAGCGCACCAGCTCCGAGCCGGGAGTGATGGTGAACTCGGCGGCCACGGTCAGGCCCTTGTCCACGGCCTGCTTGGCGATGCTGGCGGCACGGGTGATGTCCTCGTAGCTCGAGTTGGTACACGAGCCAATGAGGCCCACTTCTAGCTTCTCGGGCCAGCCGTGCTCTTTAACAGCGGCGGCGAACTCCGAGATGGGCCAGGCGGCGTCCGGCGTGAACGGGCCGTTCACGTAGGGTTCCAGCGTGTTCAGGTCGATTTCGATGAGCTGGTCGTAGTATTTGGCCGGGTCGTTGTACACTTCCTCGTCGGCGCGCAGGTGCTGGCGCACGGCGGCGGCGGCTTCGGCAATCTCGGCGCGGCCGGTGCCGCGCAGGTAGTCGCCCATCTTCTCGTCGTAGGAGAACACCGACGTGGTCGCGCCAATTTCCGCGCCCATATTGCAGATGGTGCCTTTGCCGGTGCAGCTCAAGCTCTCGGCGCCGTCGCCGAAGTATTCCACGATAGCGCCGGTGCCGCCCTTCACGGTCAGGATACCGGCCACTTTCAGAATCACGTCTTTGGCCGACGTCCAGCCGCTCATCTTGCCGGTCAGCTTCACGCCAATCACCTTCGGAAATTTCAGCTCCCAGGCCATGCCGGCCATCACGTCCACGGCATCGGCACCGCCCACGCCGATGGCCACCATGCCCAAGCCGCCCGCGTTAGGGGTGTGCGAGTCGGTGCCAATCATCATGCCGCCGGGGAAGGCGTAGTTCTCGAGCACTACTTGGTGAATAATGCCGGCACCTGGCTTCCAAAAGCCCAGGCCGTATTTATTGGAAACCGAGGCCAGGAAGTCATACACTTCCTTGTTTTCGGAGTTAGCTTCGGCCAGGTCGGCGGTAGCGCCGTCTTTGGCCTGAATGAGGTGGTCGCAGTGCACGGTGCTTGGCACGGCGGCCGTGGGCTTGCCGGCCTGCATGAACTGGAGCAGCGCCATCTGGGCGGTGGCATCCTGCATGGCCACGCGGTCGGGGGCGAAATCGACGTAGGAAACGCCGCGCTCGTAGGCCTGCTTAACATCGCCACCGTAGAGGTGGGCGTAGAGGATTTTCTCGGTGAGGGTGAGCGGGCGCGCCACAGCGGCACGGGCCGCTTCGATGCGGGAACCCATGCCGGCGTACACGGCGCGAATCATTTCCAGGTCGAAAGCCATAGGATGCGAGGTAAATAGAGGGTGATGGCCGCAAAGGTAGTGCCCACGCGAAGTTGGACCTAGCCTAAAAAGGCGGTTATCGGGCTTAACGAAGGTTGGACGGGCGGCGTTGAGGTGAAGTGGCCTCATCCGGAGGATTAATGGCATTTAGGCGCGCCAGGCAGGTCCCAAAAACCGAGCGGAGCAGGACTGTGAAGGGTGGGTTTCCTTTCGGACATTTGCACTCGTCATGAAAGCATCTCCCCTCTACCTCTTCGCTGCGCTGGGCCTGAGCCTGGCTAGCTGCGACCCTTCCTCTTCTAAAAAAGGCGTCGTCCAGAACAGCAACACGGCCACAACTGACACCGGCAGTGGCCCTGCTGCTGCCGGTGCCGGCGCTGGTTCTTCGGCCGCAACTAAAACCACTGCCACCGCTCCGGCTGCCACGAAGGTCAGCAACGTTGCGCTGCCCGCCGGCCTTAAAGTCGGCCGGTGGCAGGCCTTCCTTCTTACCCAGCAGCATGCAGTGCATTTCGTTTTCGAAGTGGTTGTAGAGGATAATAAAGCCGTGGCCTACCTGGTGAATGAAGGGCCACAAGGCCAGGAGCGGCTGCGCTGCGACAAGGTGCGGGCCATTGGCGACTCGGCCACCATCAGCCTGCCCGGCACCGACGCGACCCTGACCGTGCACGCCAACGGGGATGAGCACCTGGCCGGCGCCTGGGCGATGCCGAATGGCAAAACATCCACCCGTATCGCCTTCAGCGCACTATATGGCGAGCTAAGCCCGCTGCGCCTGGATGCTACTACCCCCAATTTTGCGGGTACCTGGCGGGTCACATTCAAGGACGGCAGCGGCAAGACGCACGCCGCCACCCTGGTATGCGAGCAAAAGGGCGCCAAGCTGTTCGGTTCTTTGGATGCGCCTGGCAGTAGCTACCGCTACCTGTCGGGCGCAGCGCTGGCAAGCGGCCTGGGCCTTTCCAGCTTCGATGGCCGCACCGGCGTGTTGTTGCAGGCCCAGAAACTTGCCAACGGTACCCTGAGGGGCAATTTTTACTCCGGCAAGTCGAGGCATGAAACCTGGACGGCTGTGCCCGCCCAGCAAGCCGACTTCCCAAAGGACTAAATTAGCCGGCACCGGCAACTGCGCCGCAAGCAGAGCCGAGCAGGACCAGCGCCCGGCAACGACGCCCTTCTGCCTTGGGCAACCGCTAACCTATTCGGGCAGCGCGTGGTTGTTGGGCTTCTATTCGCACATTTGCGCTTACCATGAAAGCATCTCCTCTTATCCTATTGGCTGCGGCCACGCTGGGCCTGGGCCTTGCCGGCTGCTCCTCTCCTTCCACTTCTTCCGAAACCGCCGCGGGCGGCGCGGGCGGCTCCGCGACGGCTCCCGTGCTCACCCCGGGTCCCTGGCGCGGGGTACTGGCCACCCAGGGCCAAGAAATTCCATTTTTATTCGAGGTGAAAACCGAGGGCGACAAGCCGGTGGTTTACCTCATCAACCAAGGCCTGAACGGCGAGGAGCGCCTGCGCTGCGACGACATCAAATCAGCCGGCGACTCCACTACTATTCGCCTGCATGCTTTCGATGCCGCACTGGTGGTACGCGCCGACGGCACCGACAAGCTGAAAGGGACTTGGGTGAAATACGACTCAAAAACGCCCTACCGGGTGCCCCTGACAGCCTCGGCGGGTGCGCAGGAGTTGTTTGCTGGCGCCAAATCGACTGAGAAAACGGGTAGCTTCAGCGGGACTTGGCGGGCCACTTTCCGCGACGACAGCGGCGAGAGCTACCCGGCCACGGGCGTGTTCACTCAGAAAGGAACAAGCTTGGTGGGCACCTTCCTTACCACTACCGGCGACTACCGCTACCTCAGCGGCCAGGTTAACGGGCAGAAAATGTACCTCAGCACCTTCGACGGCAGCCACGCCTTTCTGTTCAAGGCCCAAAATGGCCCGCCCGAACCCGTCGACATCACCAAGGAATACGCGCCCAACACCCTGTTTGGCGACTTTTACTCGGGCAAGTTGGGCCACGAAACCTGGACGGCCGTGCCCGACCCCAAGGCCAAGCTGCCCGATGCTGACACGCTTACCTACCTCAAAAAAGGGGAGTCGCGGCTGAACTTCAAGTTCCCCAACGTCATCGAAGGCGGCAGAATCTCCCCCACCGACCCCAAGTACCGGGGCAAAGTAGTGGTACTGCAAATTCTGGGCTCGTGGTGCCCCAACTGCATGGACGAAACCAACTTCCTGGCCCCGTGGTACGAGAAGAACAAAGCCCGCGGGGTGGAAATTATTGGCCTGGGCTACGAGCGCAGCGACGATTATAAGGTCTCGGCAGCCAAGCTGCGCAGCATGCGCGACCGGTTCAACATGAGCTACGACGTGGCTTTTGCCGGCGTGAGCAACAAGGACTCGGTGGCCCGGTCGCTGCCGCAGCTGGCGAAGTTCCTGGCTTTCCCCACCACCATTTTCCTCGATAAGAAGGGCAACGTGCGGAAAATCCACACCGGCTTTGCGGGGCCAGGCACGGGCAAGTATTACCAGGAGGAAATTACCGGCTTCAACCGCGAAATTGATAAGCTATTGAAGGAATAGCGCACCGCTTGAACGAGTTGCTACGCAGGGGCCGGGGATAAATCGTTACTTTTATATGTAACGATTTATCCCCGGCCCCTGTTGTGCTTACCTACTTACGGCTTGCACCTAAACCCCCTCTTTCGGCCATGAAAAACATATTGGTTGCCACCGATTTTTCTTCCGAAGCGCACCATGCCTTTGAGGTGGCAGTGCAGCTGGCCCGGCACACGGGCGGCCAGCTTACGCTGCTGCATGTGTTGGAGACGATTGAGGATTCGGGTGGCGGGTTCAGCACCGTGGGCTCGCCGGTGGGCGAGGACAGCATCAATCAGATTTTCGCCATCAAGCTGATTGAAGCCACCAAGCGCCGCCTCAATGCGCTGGCCGCCGAGTCGCTGCGCCTGGCGCCCGAGGTGCCCGTGCACGAAACGGTGGAAATGGCCCGCGCTGGTGAAGGTATTCTCGCGGCCATCAAGCGCCACGCCATCGACCTGGTGGTAGTGGGCGCCCGGGGCCACGGGGCGATGGAGCACTTTTTCGTGAGTTCGACCGCCGAGCGCCTCATTCGGCTTGCGCCCTGCCCGGTGCTCACCGTGAAGCATCCGCACGCTGCGTATGAGGTGAAACACGTTGTGTTTCCGTCCGACTTCTCGGCCGAGGCCGAAGGGGCGCTCGACGGCCTGCGCGCCGTACGGGCCGCCTTTCCCGAAGCAACCCTGCACCTGCTCCACGTGGCGGCGGACAGCGACGGCCACGTAGCCGAGCAGCAAATGCGGGCCTTCGCCCAGCAGCACCAATTGGGCGAATGCGAAACCACCGAAGTTGATGCCCGCCGCACCAGCGCGGGCATCGAAGACTACGCCAAGCAGATTGGGGCCGACCTCGTCGTGATTCCAACGCATGTACGCTCCGGCCTTAGCCGATTCCTGCAAACCAGCATTGCCGAAACCGTGGCCACCCACGCCTTCCCGCCGGTACTCACCTACCACTTCGCAGACGCGTAAGAGCCGATTTGAACAAGCGTTGAAAGACGCTGACAAGGAACGTCATGCTGAGCGAAGCGAAGCATTTCTACCTCAACACTAATTTAGTCACACGGATTGCGTTGCGCGGTAGAGATGCTTCGGCTTCGCTCAGCATGACACTCTACATTGAGCAGAACGATTGCAAGGCTGCGCTACCGCGCCCGCAGGCGCACCCGGAAATCGTGCTTCGGGCGTAGCGTCACGAGCGGCTGCATGGCGACTTCGGGCTGGCCAGGCACCCAGTCAATGTCGAATTGCCGCAGCAGCTCCAGGGCTACCAAGTGCATTTCGGTGAGGGCGAACTGCATGCCGATGCACAGGCGCGGGCCACCGCCAAAGGGCACGTAGGCATTGGCCTGCACCGGCTTATCTTGGCCCGGACCGAAGCGAGTGGGGCGGAATTCCTCGGGCGCATCCCAGTATTTGGCATCATGGTGCAGGCCGTGGAAGTAGAGCGAAAACAGCGTGCCCGCCGGAATGCGCAGGCCCTGAAAGTCGTCGTCGGCCAGGGCCACGCGGTCTACCATCCAGGCGGGTGGGTAGAGGCGCATGGCTTCCTGCACGGCGTGCAAAGCCCGCGGCAGGCGCGGCAGGTCGTCGAACGCCGGGATGCGGCCGGCCAGCACCGCCGCGCTTTCGGCCTGAATAGCGCGGGCCTGCTCGGGGTGGCGTGCCAGCAGGTAGGTAAGCCAGGTGAGGGCGTTGGCGCTGGTTTCGTGGCCGGCTACGAGCAGTATCAGCGACTCGTCGATGAGGCGGTCGGTGCTCATGGGCTCGCCGGTGTCCTCGTAGCGCACGTCGAGCAGCATTTGCAGCAGGTCGTCGGGCGCAGCGGGGGCGTTGGGCTGGGCATTGGCTTGCTGGCGCTGAGCAATGAGTGCTCCCAGCAGGGTGCGCAACTCCAGCGCCAGGGCATCGTGGTAGCGGAATTTTCCGCGCAGCCGAAACCAGGGCTTGAGGTAGGGTTGGCGAATAGAGCGCACGAAAAACGCCTGTATCTGGGTTATTAGCCCCGCCAGTCGGTCCAGCTCAGCCTCCGGGAAGTTGGTACTGAACACCGAGCGCGCAATAATGCGAAAGGTAAGGCGCGTCATCAGCTCGTGCACTTCCACGGTGGTTTCGCCCCCGGCCCTGGCGGCCCGGGCCACCACGGGGGCCAGGCTTTCGGCGGCAATCTCCTGCATCAAGCCGGTGAGGGCCGCCACCCGCTGCCGGTGGAAACCGGGCTGAATGAGCCGGCGCTGCCGCAGCCAGTCGGACCCCTCGTTGGTGAGCAGGCCGTGGCCGATATAGCGCGAAAAGCTCTGGGTAAACTTCGATTTGGCGTAGTTGCGGTGGTTCTTCTGCAACACGTGCTGAATCAGAGCCGGGTCGCGGGTAAGAATGCTTTTCTCGACCCCGCCCACGTAAAGCTCCACCGTGTCTCCGTGGCGGGCGAGCACGGCATCGAGCACGGGCAGCGGGTCTTTGGCCAGCGCAAACGAGCGCAGCAGCGAGCGCCAGCGGGGCACGCGGGGCAGCCGTGCCGGCCCGGCCGGCGCACTGGTTTCGGAAGGTAGCAACTCAGGCATGGCGCGAGGCCGCAATCGGATGCGACGCCCAAAAATAACGCCGCTCCGGTCCCGGCCTATCTTTTTTCCGGCGGGCCGCGTACAGCCAACCGGGGCCCGGCCCCCGCCCTACTCTCTTTCACCGCCCCAATTACCCTGCACCTTATGTGGATTCAGCAACAACCGAACACCCCCGCTCCGCTCGCCGACCTGCAAGGCCGTGCCGTGGGCCTCAAATTTGAGTGCAACATGTGCCACACCGAAGTCTTCACCGACCTCATCGGCGTGCCTGCCCCCAACGACCAGGCCGACTCGCCCGAGCACGCCGCCAACCACGAAATCGAGGAAGTAAAATGCCCCGGCTGTGAGATGACCCACACCCTGGAAGTCGACAGCACCTTCGACGGCGTTACCTTCAAAGTGAGTGAGGTGAAGCCCGGCAGCGTGAGCTACCAAGTGGCGCAAGCCCAGTAACAAGTTGCCTGTCGTTGCCTAGCCGCAAGCTATGGCACCCGAAAGTAAAGGAAGCTAATTCGGCCTCGGTCAAGACTATCCTTTTGAGGAAGCACATTTCTTTTGAAGCAAAAAGCCCCGTCAATATCCAGTGGTGGGGCTTTTCATGTCTCAAGGTTGGTTGTTGTGAGAGGTCAGATTATGCGGGCGCCGCGTTCCGCAACGCCCTCTCGCCATCACAGACACCTTACTTTTCGCGCTCAATGGTGTAGTTAATCAATTGCTCCAACGACGTGCGGCTCGGCGACTCGGGGAAGGTGTATAGAATGGCCAGAGCCTGGTCACGGTATTCCTTCATGGTCTTAATCGCATATTCCAGCCCGCCGGTTCTCTTCACAAATTCGATTACCTGCTGCACCCGGTCGCGGTGGCCGGCGTTGTTTTTAACGTTGAAGATGACCTGGCGCTTTTCCAGCCAGCTGGCCTGCTGGAGGGAATAAATCAGTGGCAGCGTCATCTTTTTTTCCTTGATGTCGATGCCCACGGGCTTGCCAATCTCGGCGGTGCCGTAGTCGAACAAGTCGTCTTTAATTTGAAAGGCAATGCCTACTTTTTCGCCAAACAGGCGGGCGCGCTCTATCGTCTCCTTGTCGGCCCCCACGGAGGCGGCACCAACGGCCGTGCACGAGGCAATAAGCGAGGCGGTTTTCTGCCGAATAATGTCGAAATAAACCTCTTCGGTGATGTCGAGCTTGCGGGCTTTCTCGATTTGCAGCAGTTCGCCTTCACTGAGCTCGCGCACGGCATTGCTCACAATCTTAAGCAGGTCGAAATCGTCGTTTTCGAGCGAGAGCAGCAGGCCCCGCGAGAGCAGGTAGTCGCCCACGAGCACGGCAATCTTGTTCTTCCACAGCGCGTTGATGGAGAAGAAGCCGCGGCGGTAGTTACTTTCGTCCACTACATCGTCGTGCACCAGCGTGGCCGTGTGCAGCAGCTCGATTAGGGCCGCCCCGCGGAAAGAAGCATCGGGCAGCGGGTCGCCGGTGTTGGGCTCGGCCCGCGCGGCCCGGGCCGTCAGAAACACGAACATCGGCCGAATCTGCTTGCCCTTGCGCTTCACAATGTAGCCCATTATCTTGTCGAGCAGCAGCACCTTAGTGCGCATCGACTGGCGGAACTTGTGCTCAAACTCGGTCATTTCGGCCGCGATGGGCGCCTGAATCTGGTCGAGGGAGATGGTGGACGGGTTGGGCATTGCGCCCGCAATGATACGCCACAACGGCGCAGGCCCGTATTACGGGCGCAACCTTTTATGTGCTTTGCTGCTAGTTTTTATGGGCGGGCCGCCCCGGCTCCTACCTTCGCACCATGCTCAACCACGAGTCTTTTCTCCTCACCGGCCCTACCCACAGCCGGCCGTTCGACGCCGATGCCACTTATCGCGCCGATGGCCGGGCCAAACCTGTGCTGCTGTTCGTGCACGGGTTCAAGGGGTTCAAAGACTGGGGGCACTTCCCGCTGCTAGCCGATTTCTTTGCTGAGCGCGGATTTGTCTTTGTTAAGCTCAACCTCTCGCACAACGGGTTGGTGGTGGGCGGCACCGGCGATTTGGAAGACCTGGACGCCTTCGGCCGCAACAACTTCAGCATCGAACTCGATGATATTGGCCAAGTCATCGATGCGCTGTTCGCACCAGGAACCACGCCCATACCCGCTGCCGAAATGGACTTGGGCCGCTTTTTCCTAGCGGGGCACAGCCGCGGCGGTGGTCTCGCCCTGCTCAAAGCCGCCGAAGACCCGCGCGTGCGGGCCGTAGCCACCTGGGCCGCCATCGCCGAAGTGCACCCGCAGTGGCCGCAAGCCGTTTTTGACGATTGGGCGCGCACTGGCGTGCTGCACGTGCCCAACACCCGCACTGGCCAGCAATTGCCGCTGCACTATCAATTGGTCGAAGATTACCAGGTGAACCGAGCACGGCTCGATATCGCCCACAACGTGCGCCGCCGGCTGCGCCAACCCTTGCTCATCATCCATGGCGAGGCCGACGAAACAGTGCATGTAGCTGCCGCCCACGCACTACGCAAACTGCGGCCCGATGCTGAGCTACTATTGCTGCCTGAAGCCACGCACATGTTTGGCGGTGCCCACCCGTGGCCGCACGCCGAGTTGCCGGCCCCTGCCCGCACGGTGGCTGAAGCGACGGCTGCCTTCTTTGAGCGCCAGCTATGAGTTCAGCAGCTTTAAACGACCCTACGGTGGCATATTTGCTGCTGGGTTCCAACCTCGGCAATCGGCCCGCGCTGCTGGTGGCGGCCTGGCAGATGCTGGCTACTTCCGCTGGCGAAATCGTAGCAGCGTCGGGCCTTTACCAAACGGCGGCCTGGGGGCGCGAAGACCAACCCGCTTTCCTGAACCAGGCGCTGGCCGTGCGCACCTGGCTATCACCCCAAGCATTGCTGGCGGCCTGCCAGGCAGCCGAGCAACAGGCAGGTCGCCAGCGGCTGGAGCACTGGGGCAGCCGCACGCTCGATGTCGACATCCTGCTTTTTGGAGGTAGCATCATCGATACCCCTGACCTGACGGTGCCGCACCCCCGCCTGCCCGAGCGCCGCTTTGCGCTGGTGCCGCTGGCCGAAATTGCCGGGGCACTACGCCATCCCCAACTGCACGAAACCATCGAAACCTTACTCCTCCTCTGCCCCGACCGGTTGGCGGTGCAGCACTGGGCGGGGGAATGAAGCCGGGGCCAGCGGCGGCAACCGGTGCAAGTCGCGCGCTACGTGCACCGCCCGTACCGCCGACCCAGCCAGCCACAGCCCCAGCAGCCCCACGCCCAGCCAGCGTGGTGCGCGGGTGGGCCACGCGGCCAGCACCAGTACCACCACCGGCCCCAACAGCACGCTGGCGTATCGTTCGGCATCGTGAACGCCCGCGGCACTCTGGGCAAATACCGTGAGCGCCGCCACCAACGAGACCAATGTTACAGATGCGGCCCACAATACCTCACGCACCAGCTGCGTGCTGAAACTGAGCCCGTGGGTAGCCCGAAAGGCCGTGTTGGCAGGCTCAGCATCGGGCGTGGCAGGTGCCGCCAAAGCCCCCACCTGCCGCCAGGGCCGTCGCCGGGGCCACAGCGCTGCAAATAGCCCCAGCAACACGGCTGCCCACAACGCATTTGGTAGCCCCACCCTAGCCGCAGCCGGCAATGGCAGCCCCCAGCGTAGCAGTACAAATCCATAATCGGCCGCCGAACTCAGCAGCTGCGCCCAGCCGCGGGGTGGGTGGTAGCGGCTGGGCGCGGCTACCACCAGCAGCGCGTAGGTTTGCCACAGCACGCCGCCCAGGCCACACAGCAGCAGGTGCAGCAGCACTAGCCAGCGGCCGCGCACTGCCAGGTGCCGCCACGTGCCCACCACCAGCGCCAGGCCCACGCCCGCCAACAGAAACAGCCCCAACGTACGCTGCAACGGCAATAGCACGCCCACTACGGTGGCCAGCACTCCCCACTCGCCCCGGGCCGAACGCAGCCACTGCAGCAGCGCCGAAACGTACGCTGCTACCAGCAACATAAACACGCATTCGGCCCACACAAACTTGCCGACCAGCAGCCCGGGCGTACCCAGGGCCAGCAGCAGCGGCAGCAGCAGCGCCCGCCGCCACGGCAGCAACTGCCGGCCCAACCAGCTCCACAGCAGCAAGCTGCCGACTAATGCACTGCCGTGAAGCAGGCGCACCCCGGCCAGGGAGTCCGCAGCGGCCAGCAACACCGGATAAAGCGGGGGCCAGTAGCGGTACGGCGAGCCATCAGGGTGCAACAGGTGGCCGGCCTCGCGCAGCGTTTGGGCAGCGTAGAGGTACAGACGCGAGTCGCTGGTGCCCGCCAGGCCAGACGCGGTGGTGTAACTAAATAAGCCCAGCTGCACCAGCACCGCTACTGCCAGCAGCACCCCAATAAGTGGTCGCGGCCGGCGACGAGCAGCACGGGTTGGCAGACGAGCAGTAGACATGGACTTGCAAAAACGATACGGGCCGTTCCCGCGTGGCAAATACGGCTACAATTGAGTTGCAGCCACAAAGGGCTGGCATTCTCAACTTCAGGTCGGCCGATGAACTACGCATAAAAAGCGCGTTTCGGTGGCTGAACTGAAGTTTGGAATACCAGCCCTTTTTGCCGTTACAGCGAGCTAAAAGCTGCTCGTGGTGGCCGTGGGCGCAATTTTCTTCACTAGCCCTTGCAGCACCTTGCCGGGGCCGCACTCCACAAAGTCGATGGCTCCGTCGGCAGCCATGTGCTGCACCAGCTGCGTCCAGCGCACGGGGGCCGTGAGCTGAGCCAGCAGGTTGGCTTTGATTTCGGCCGGGTCGGTGTGGGGCAGCGCGTCCACGTTCTGGTACACGGGGCAGCGGGCGGAGCCAAAAGTGGTTTTCTCGATGGCCTCGGCCAGGGCGGCAGCGGCGCTCTGCATCAGCGGCGAGTGGAAGGCACCGCCCACGGGCAGTGGCAGGGCCCGCTTGGCTCCGGCGGCTTTCAGGGCTTCACAGGCCTGGGCCACACCTTCGGCCGAGCCGGAGATGACGAGCTGGCCCGGACAGTTATAGTTGGCCGCCACCACCACGTGGCCACCACCGCTGATTTCCTGACAAATGCGCTCCACAATGACATCGTCGAGGCCCAGAATCGCGGCCATGGTGCCGGGCTGCTCCTCGCAGGCGGCCTGCATGGCTTGGGCGCGGCGCGCCACCAGCGGCAATGCGTCTTCGAACTTTAATACGCCCGCTGCTACCAGCGCCGAGAACTCGCCCAGCGAGTGCCCGGCCGTGCTGGCGGGCTCAAAGCCGGGCCGGGCTACGAACTGCGCCACCGAATGCACGAAAATGGCGGGCTGCGTTACATCGGTCCGGCGCAGGTCTTCGTCCGAACCGGCGAACATAATGTCGGTGAGGCTGAAGCCTAGCACGTCGTTGGCGCGGGTGAGCAACGCACGGGCCTCGAGGCTTTGGTCGAACAGTTCGCGGGCCATGCCCGGGAACTGGCTGCCCTGGCCGGGGAACAGAACGGAAGAAGACGGATTCATTAGAGGTCGCGGATTAGTGGTTTAGAGAGGAGGGCATCTGCACGGGCGGCACCGCCCACCGGGGAAATAACAAAGTGGGCGCAAGCTGCACAAAAACCCGCATTGCCCAAAAAAAGCGGAGCGGACCACCTGGCCCGCTCCGCGTCGTTTTCAACTCTCTATCTTAGCTAAAGACATGATTATCGGACGATTTCGACCCAGCCCTTGTACGTACGCTTGGTATTGGCGAAGTCAGCAAACTCCACCTCGGCCAAGTAGTAATACACGCCATCCGACACTTTGCGGCTCGTGGCACCTTCGCCACCAGTTCCACCGCCGTCCCAGTTGATGAGGATGCGGTCATTAGCCGTTGTGGTGTTCTCGAACACCTTCACACCCCACCGATTGTAGGCCTGGAAGTGAATGCGCCGAATGGGGCTGTAGTTCTTGGGCCGGAACACGGCGTTTTGCGCGTCGCCGTTGGGGGTAAAGATGTTAGGCAACTTAAAGAACACGCAATTGTCCTGGCAAGCCACGTTGCTCGTGTCGCTGGCCACGCCGCTGGCGGAAATGGCCTGCACCGCATAGCAGCCGCCCGAGAAGCTCAGGTCGGTGTGCAGGAAGCTGGTGGCAGTCGTCGTAGTCAGCAGCGTGAAGGGCCCCGTGGGCGTGGGGCGGTAGTAGAGCCGGTAGCCAGCTACGTTGGCATCGCAGCCGGTGGGCTGGTTGCTAATGGCCCAGCGCAGGCGGTTGGTGTAGCGCTCGTTCTGCCGCGGAAACTCCTGCAGGTTGGCCAGGCTGTCGCAGTTGGTGGTAAGCAGCGTCAGCACGGGGCGGCAGGGCGGCGGTATCAGGGTCAGGCAAAGGCGCTGGCTCCGGTTGGGCAGGTTTTGCAGGAAGGGAATATTGGGGTAGCGGCCCGTAGTCAGCACGTAGTAGCAGTACTGCTGCCCTTTCACTAGTGTGGGGTCGCTGTCGGCGTAGGTGCCGCCAGTGGCCATGCTGGTCGCGGTGCCAATACGCACATAAGGGGCAGTGCCACCATTACTCCGGTAAATTTCCGTAGGCCGCGCGGTGTTGTCCCATGGCACATTAAACGTCCAACTCACGCTAGCCGAGTTACCGTTATTCACTGGTATCACCTGCACGCGCACACTGCTGGCCGGAGCCGTCGTTTCGGTGATGGTGGTGCCCTGCCCGGTGGGGAAGATGCGGATAAAGTCGAGCTTGTAGGTATACTGTTTGTCCAGCGTATTCAGGTTGCTATCGGCATAGCAGGTATCGGCCAGTGCAGTAATGGTGGCGATGGGCGCAAACCCCCCAGGAAGTGGGTTTAGCCCCTCGGCCCGCGACAGCACGTAGCTCGGCGTGCCCGTGAAGGAAGCACTGGTGCCGGTGCGCGGCTGCGTCCAGCACACCTGAATCTGGCCGGTACTGGTAGCGGTAGCCGTCACGTCAACCTTGGTCAGCAGTGCCTCGCGGCCCGGAATAATCGCGCAAGCCTCGTTCGAGGCAATGCTCTCGCCCAGTGCCGGTGGTGGAAAGCCTGCGTAGATGCGGTAGCAGTAGTTCACGCCCCGCTTCAGGCCCCGGGCGGTACCCGTGGCATCGGGGTTGTTGTCGATGTAGCTTACGTCCGAAGCCGCCACTCGCTTGATGAGCGTGTAGCCTGCACTGGCCGGAATACCTGTGAGACAGTTGCTTGGTACCAAGCCCGAAGGCCCCTCTTTGCGGTAGATGTACATATACTGTGCATTGGTGCAGGTATACGGGTCCCAGGTAAGCTGCACGTTGTTGCCGCTAGCTGGAGCCGCGCGCAGGCTTTGGGGCGGCGGGCCCACCACGGTTATCCGCCAGGCTTTCTCATCAATGAGCGGTGGGTTCGTATTGGAAATAGGATTGGGGTTATCCTGGGCCTTGAATACCACCAGATAGGGTTCTTTGGCTACGTTGTTGCAGGCCGTATTCCAGGTGAAGTTACCAGTAGCGGTAGGCGGCCCCGCCTGGGTTTGTACGAACGTAGCGGGGGGCAGAATGCCAGAATAAGCAAACAGCGTCACCGGAGTTTGGGTAGTACCGGGGCCAGTGCCATCCACAGCGGTAACCACGCCCCGCACTTGCTGCCCGGCAATCACGCACAGGTCGGGCGGAATAGTGAGAATGGGCCTCCGATTGCTGGTAGCGGCAATGGTAATCTGCATTTCCCGGATTACCAATCCGATTAAGTCGAAGCCGCCGGGTGTACGCCGGTACTCCAGAATTTCGATGGCAACGTTATACTCGCCCGCCGCTACCGGAGCATTCCAGGTAAGCTGACCGGTGCGGGCATCGACCTCGAAAATAGCCGGAGGAGTGCCGTCTTCCTTTACTGCAGGGCCTGCTACCGTCGGGTCATTAGGATAATGATAGCCGGTGGTGGTCACCACTACCCGGTCGGGCCGGTTGGTACCAGTACGTCCTGGACAAGGCAGGCCCAGCAGCATATCAACGGCGCTGGTACTGCCTGCCACCTGCCGGCTGGGTGCCAGTCGAAAGGCCACCGAGTCGCCATCAGCGTCATAAGCGGCTGGATTATGCAGAAAAATCTGGCCAATGGCGCCTCTATCAATAGCCGGCGCACGCAACACCACGCCATGGTTACCACGGTATAGAGGGTCGAGGTAAATGGTGGTCGCTATATAGAAAGTCTGTGAAGCAGGGGTTGACATGTTGCGAACCGTTCCATTGCGATTTTCCCCTACAAAGCTGATGGTGTACGGCCCCACAGTTGGGTACGTGTGTTCAAAATAATACACGTTGCTCCCCACATTCTTGTCCGACGCAGTTGGTACTGCGGCAAGTGTTGTCCGTTTTATCTCATCACCAGGACAAGTGGCAGTGCCATCGCCGAAGAAGATAGTGGCCTTATCCTGCACAGCGGAGACATTTGAGGAAATATCCGTGTACAGAATCATGCGGAAAAACACCCGACGCGAGCCGGGAGGGGCATTCACTGTTGTGTCGTAGGTGGCCTTGATATCGCCGGCACGCAGGTGGCTGGCTTGGACGGCTTGGGGGCGTAGGGCAGCAAAGGCCAGCAGGCCCAGCAACGCCAGCACCAGCCGGGCCCCGCTCCGCGCCCGATGGGAAAAGAGTGTGGTCATAGTCAATCGTGAGTATGGAGGAAAAGGAAGTTCAAGTATGCCGCCCGGCATCGTTAACAACCACGAGCCCGTGCGTGTTAACGATGCCGGCAGTGGATAGATTCACCACCCCCGGCAATGTTTAGCGCAGTCCCGATTACGCGCAAGAATCGGGCCGTGCGTTGGCCGATTAGCGGGTGGGGCCTACCTTTGAGCAACCTAAACATACTTCTTCACTTCCCAAGTTTGGCGACTTTATGAGTTGGATAACCAAAACACTCACCAGCAGCATCGGCCGGAAAATTATTATGTCCGCTACAGGCCTGTTCCTGTGCACGTTCCTGGTGGTTCACCTCATTGGCAACCTGCAGCTGTTCAAGCACGACCAGGGCGCGGCCTTCAACACCTACTCCCACTTCATGGGGACCAATCCCATCATCCGCACCATCGAGTGGGGCTTGGTGCTGGGCTTCGGCTTCCATATTTATGAAGCCCTCATGCTTACCCGTCGCAACAAGGCGGCGCGCGGCGGGCAGGGCTACGTGAGCAACCACTCGGAGCAGAACTCGGAGTGGACCTCGCGCAACATGGGCATCTTGGGCAGTATCATCCTGATTTTCCTGATTGTCCACCTCTACAACTTCTTCTGGCGCGCCCGCTTTGCCGGCGACCTGCCCCGCATGGGCGGCGCCAGCCTCGAAACACGCGACTACGACAACCTGTACCTGGCCGTGGTGTCGTCGTTTCACATCTGGTGGTACGTGCTGCTGTACGTAGCCGCTCAAATCAGCCTCGGTTATCACCTGTGGCACGGCTTCCGCTCCGGTTTCCAGACCCTGGGCCTGAATCACCGCAAATACACGCCTGCTATCAAGTACATTGGCTATGCCTTTGCCGTGGTAGTGTCGGCCGGTTTTGCCTCCATGCCGCTGTACTTTTTCCTGTTCACCGATGCTCAGGGCGAACTGGCAGCCAATGCGCCGGCGCTGCTGCACAGCGTGGCTTCTATTTTTTAATTGACTTGAGTTGATAAAAACCAGCCGGCCAGGCTAACACCTGCAACCGTTTGCGGTTACTATATCACTCAATCTCTCAGTCATTCCCCCTCAATTCCGTCACCCTATGCTGTTGGAATCCAAAGCCCCCGAAGGCCCCCTCGCCGAAAAGTGGGAAAAGCACAAGTTTAACGTGAAGCTCGTGAACCCCGCCAACAAGCGGAAGTACGACGTGATTGTGGTGGGCACCGGCCTGGCCGGTGGTGCTGCGGCCGCCTCGCTGGCCGAGCTGGGCTACAACGTAAAAGCCTTCACCTACCACGACTCGCCCCGCCGCGCGCACTCCATTGCCGCGCAGGGTGGCATCAACGCCGCCAAGAACTACCAGAACGACGGTGACTCGGTGTTTCGCTTGTTCTATGACACTATCAAGGGTGGCGACTACCGCGCCCGCGAAGCCAACGTGTACCGCCTGGCCCAAGTGTCGGTCAACATCATTGACCAGTGCGTGGCGCAGGGCGTGCCCTTCGCCCGCGAATACGGCGGGCTGCTGGCCAACCGCTCCTTCGGCGGTGCGCAGGTGAGCCGCACGTTCTACGCCCGCGGCCAAACCGGACAGCAGCTACTGCTGGGTGCCTACTCGGCCCTGAGCCGTCAGATTGCCTACGGCAAGGTGAAGATGTACACCCGCTCGGAAATGCTCGACGTGGTGATTGTGGATGGACAGGCCCGGGGCATTGTTACGCGCAACACCATTACCGGCGAAATTGAAACGCACTCGGCCCACGCCGTGGTGCTGGCCACCGGCGGCTACGGCAACGTGTTCTATCTGAGCACCAACGCCATGTACTGCAACGTGACGGCGGCTTGGCGCGCCCACAAAAAGGGCGCGTACTTCGCCAATCCCTGCTTCACCCAAATTCACCCCACCTGCATCCCGGTGTCGGGCGACTACCAGTCGAAACTGACGCTAATGTCGGAATCGCTGCGTAACGACGGCCGCGTGTGGGTGCCGGCTACCAAAGAAATAGCTGAGCGCCTGCGCAAGGGCGAAATCACGGCTACCGACATTAAAGAGGACGACCGTGACTACTTCCTGGAGCGCAAGTACCCAGCTTTTGGTAACCTAGTGCCGCGCGACGTGGCCTCGCGCAACGCCAAGTTGATGTGCGACGAAGGGCGCGGCGTAGGCAGCACCGGGCTGGCTGTATACCTCGATTTTTCCGACATCATTAAGCGCACGGGCGCGGAGGCGGTGAGCCAGAAGTACGGCAACCTGTTTGCCATGTACGAGAAAATCACCGACGAGGACCCTTACAAGCTGCCGATGCGCATTTACCCGGCGGTGCACTACACCATGGGCGGGCTGTGGGTTGATTACAACCTGCAAACCACTGTACCGGGCCTCTATGCCACGGGCGAATGCAACTTCTCCGACCACGGCGCCAACCGCCTCGGCGCTTCGGCCCTGATGCAAGGCCTAGCCGACGGTTACTTCGTAATCCCCTACACCATTGGCGATTACCTGGCCAACACGCCACCCAAGCCGGTGAGTACCGACCACCCCGCGTTCGCCGAAGCGAAGGCCGGTGTGCAGGCTCGCACTGAGCAGCTTTTGAACATCAAGGGCAACCGCACGCCAGACGATTTCCACAAAATCCTCGGCCATATAATGTGGGAGTATTGCGGCATGGCCCGCTCAGCCGAAGGCTTGCGTAAAGCAAAGGGTATGATTCAGACCCTGAAGAAGGAATTCTGGAGCGATGTTCGCGTGGTGGGCAGCGGTGAAGAAATGAACCAGGCGCTGGAAAAAGCCGGCCGCGTGGCCGACTTCATTGAGCTCGGCGAACTGATGGTGGACGACGCCCTGAACCGCAACGAAAGCTGCGGTGGTCACTTCCGCGAAGAATACCAGACCCCCGAGGGCGAGGCCCTGCGCGACGACGACAACTACGCCTACGTGGCGGCTTGGGAGTACATGGGCGACAACCAGCCCGAGAAGCTCAACAAGGAAGAATTGACTTTCGAAAACGTGAAGCTGACCCAGCGCAGCTACAAATAATTAATTAATAATTATGAATTAAGAATTAAAAATTGGGTTTTGGCGGCGGGTTTTAACGTGCCAATTCATAATTTTTAATTCTTAATTATTAATTCAAAAAAATGGCCGGTTCCAATCCCAACGCTAAACCGATGAACCTAACCCTGAACGTGTGGCGGCAACCCAACCGCAACACGCAAGGGAAAATTGTGGAGTACCAAGTGAAGGACATTTCGCCCGATATGTCCTTCCTGGAAATGCTCGACGTGCTGAATGAGGACCTGCTGCGCGGCGGCCAGGACCCGGTGGCCTTCGACCACGACTGCCGCGAAGGCATTTGCGGCTCGTGCGACTTGTTCATTAATGGCCGTTCGCACGGTCCGGAGAAAGGCACAACCACTTGCCAGTTGCACATGCGCAAGTTCTCGGATGGCGACACCATCACCATCGAGCCCTGGCGAGCCAACGCCTTTCCGGTGAACAAAGACCTGAGCGTGGACCGCTCGGCGTTCGACCGCATCATTCAGGCGGGTGGCTACGTGAGCGTGAACACCGGCGGCGCACCCGACGGCAACGAGATTCCGATTCCGAAAGACATTTCGGACCGCGCCTTTGAAGCGGCTACCTGCATCGGCTGCGGTGCCTGCGTGGCAGCCTGCAAAAACTCCTCGGCCATGCTATTCGTGTCGGCCAAGGTGTCGCAGTTGGCGTTGCTGCCCCAGGGCCAGGTTGAGCGCAAAACCCGCGTGGAGAACATGGTGGCCCGGATGGATATTGAGGGCTTCGGTGCGTGCTCCAACATCGGTTCGTGCGCGGCAGAGTGCCCGGTGGGCATTTCGCTGGAGAACATTGCTATTCTTAACCGCGAGTTCCTCGCCGCCAAGGCAGTATCGAACAACCTGGCGTAAGCTATTCGTAACGAAAGAAACAGAAATCCCCGGCAGTGTTACTGCCGGGGATTTCTGTTATGGCGCGAACTGCAAGTCTCGCGGTACGCTATGCCGGCTAAATGGCACCCAGCACCAACATTTCATCAGCGGAGAAGCGTATGTCGGCTACACTAAATTCAGTTTTACAAGAGGCTTAGCAGACGTGATGTTGAGGTAAGCTAGCTCGTGGACTTTGTGAGTCCTCACATTCGTGCAAGCGGCCGCCTATACGCGGACTCGCAGCGTCCACGTTACTACTCCCCTACTTTTGCGCCGTGCCTCAAATGCCGACCGACCGCCGCTTACCCCTGCTCTATGCCATTATTCTGGTAGATGTGGTTGTGGGGGCGGCGGTGGGGCCGGTGCTGCCAGAGTTTGTGCGTGGCCTGCCACGCCCGCAGCTATGGCTAAGCGTGGGAACAGGCATTTTCCTGGGAGTGCAGCTGTTTTCGGCCCCACTGCTGGGACGGCTGGGCGATGGCTACGGTCGCCGGCCCATCTTCATTCTGTCGGCGGTGGGCACGCTGCTGGCAAATGCGCTTCTGCTGCCGGTGCGGGCAGGGCTATACTTCACCAACCGCGTTTCCGACGGGCTCACCAACGGCATGTACGCCACGGTGCGCTCGGCTATTACCGACGTCTCGCCGCCCGAACGGCTGTTTCGCAACCTCGGCATCGAAGGAGCCATTATATCGCTAGGGTTCGTGCTGGGGCCCATGGCGGCGGGCATTATGCTTACGGTGCTTCAGGTGCCGCCGCCCCAGCAAGCCACCTACGTAGTGCGCTTAGCATTGGCGCTGGCTGCGCTGAACGTAGCTCTAAGCGCATGGCTGCCCGAAACCCACGCCGGCCGTGGCGGCGTGCGGGGCGCCGAGCTGCGCGCCGAGTTGGCAGCCAGCCTCAATCCCCTCACGCTTTGGGCCCGCCTGCGCACAAAGGACCAGCAGAACCGCGGTGTCCGGCGCATTGTGTTCACGCAGGTAGCCCTTACGCTCAGCACCGGGTATTATTTCTACTTCGTGCCGTTTGCCAGCTTGGGGCCGCTGCATCTGGATGCGCGCCAGATATCCTACTTTTTTATGTATTTCGGAGCCCTCAGTGTGGTCCTGAATTACGTGTTCTATACCTTCCTGGCCGACCGCCTCAATCAGCGCCGGGCCATTGTGTGGCTGGCGGCGCTGGGGGTGCCGGTACTGGCAGGCTACGGCCTGATGGAAACCTCCAAACCAGCACTTTATGCTCTGGTAACGGCCGACTGCCTCACGCTCTCGCTTATTCAAGGGCTGCTGGAAGGGCGGCTGGCGCGCCGTACTACCGAAGCCGACCGCGGCGAAATCCTCGGGCTAAACCAAGCATTTCAGTCGCTGGCTAGCTTCGGTACGGCGCTGGTGTTCGGGGTCTTATCAGTGCTCGATTTGCGGTTGCCCTGGGCTTGGTTTGCCTTGTGCCTGGTGGCGGTAGCCGGGCTAGCCTGGTGGCCAGAGCGGGCGGCAAACGCCCGGCCAGGAATAGCTCACGCAAATGCATAGCATCACCCTATAACTACCTATTGCCCGGCGCTACAGCCCCTTTGGGAGTGGCAACTTCTTCATAGCTTAGTGTCGGCTGCCTGAGTCCTCTGTGCAGCCGACGGTTTCTATGATGTGGTAAGCGGCAATGGCAGGTCATTCAGCTTGGTTTTACGCTGGTTCACAGAGGTGCTTCTGTTATCTAAGGCGCCGAACCCTTATCTTGGCTTGCTTAGCTGGCGAACAGCCTTTTTCCTTTTAAATTAGGATATTAGCTCAAGCAGCCCGTTTGTGCCCAGCAGTTGTTTACGCCCCTGGCCAACAGGCTTTTTTCTTAACTCACCATTTGTTTCTACTCTCATGAGGTACCTGACCATTGTGGTGAAGCTGACCTTGGTATTGCTTGCCACAACAGTGCGTGCCCAGCAGACAACTCCAGCTACTAGCGTAGCCACACCCGCCAACGGGCTGGAATGCCAAGTGCTGACCGGCCGCATAACGGACCCATTTGCTAATCCGCTCACGGGTGCTACCATCATGCTGCGCAGCCCGAATAAAGGGTTCACACCAGAGGCTTTTGGCACCAATTCCGAGGGGCACTACATCATTACATTGAAACAGGCTATTCCGCAGAACACCATAATGGAGATAACGGCTGTAGGGTACTTGACCATGCAGCTCACTCTGACTAACTGCCGCCCCCTCGACCTTACCCTTACACCGGTGGCCAGCACTACTTACAAGTTTAAGTCCCGGACTAAAAAGCTCAATACCAACAGCAAAATACGCTGAACATCATACCGTTACCAGTTAATTAGCCAGCGGGCGGGCACCAAAACGAGAAGCAAAGCCACTCCGGCAAACAGGCAAAAAAAGCCCCACGCAAGTCGTAGGGCTTTTTTTTCTGGCAAATCCGTGGCGCGACAGCGGAAGTATCAGGACACGTGCACTATACTTTATAGCGCGACCATCCAGTTGTGCACGTCGGCACCCTCGCCGGTGCGGATGGCGTCCAGGGTTGCCCCTACGCGCTTCGAGAAGCCATTGGGGCGGACAGCGGGCAATTCGTAGTCGTGGCCTTCATACCCAATCACCGCAATTGGCGCAATGGTTGCGGCCGTGCCTACCCCAAAAGCTTCTTCCAGCTTGCCGGCTTGTATCGCCTCGATGATTTCGCGGCTACCTACTTTGCGCTCTTCCACGGGCATGCCGAAATCGCGCGCCAGCTGCAGCACGCTGCGGCGCGTCACGCCATCCAGAATGCTGGTGCTGAGGGCAGGTGTAATTACACGCCCATCGATTACGAAAATGGCATTCATCGTACCCGATTCTTCCACGTAGCGGTGCTCCGAAGCATCGGTCCAGATGAGTTGGTTGTAGCCTTCCTGCTGGGCCAGTTTGGTGGGGTACATGGCCGCGCCGTAGTTGCCGGCGTTTTTGGCGAAGCCCGCGCCGCCTTCGGCCGAGCGCACGTACTTCTGCTCGAAGCGCACGCGCAGCGGCTTGTTGTAGTACAGGCCCACGGGGCAGGTAAAAATCACGAAGCGGTAGGCCTCCGACGGGCGCACCCCAATGAAGCCATCGGTGGCAAACATAAAGGGACGAATGTAGAGCGAGCTGCCCGCAGAAGTGGGCACCCAGCCGGTATCGAGCTTGATGAGCTCGCGCAGGCCCTGCATAAATAACTCCTCCGGAATGGTAGGCATGCACATGCGCTCAGCCGAGGCATTGAGGCGCGCCCAGTTGTCGAGGGGGCGAAAGAGGGCCACGCCGCCATCGGCCTGGTGGTAGGCCTTCATGCCTTCGAAAATGGCCTGGCCGTAGTGCAGGGCCGAGTTAGCGGGGCTCACCGAAATGTCGCCGTAGGGTAAAATCTGGGCATCCTGCCACTCGCCGTCGCGGTAGTCAACCACGAACATGTGGTCGGAAAAAGCCTTGCCGAATTCGAGGTTGTCGAAATCCTGCGTGGCCAGCCGCGATTCCGTCGTCGACTGGGTGTGAATGTGGAGAGTGTCTATCATAAAAAGGGCAATTTCGGGGTACGCGTGGGTGGGATTTTCCGAGTACGGAGATGGAGGTAAAAACGGCTAAACCGGCGGGTATTTCGCCACAAAAAATGAAACGAGGCGATGGTTGAGGCCGAACGTCAGCCCTAACACGGCAAACCTCACATCCGTGCCTGCCAGGTCACTTCTTCGATGCCCAACTCGTGGGCCATGGCCCGACTCAGCACAAACAGGAAGTCGGATAGACGGTTCAGATAAACCGCAACCAGGTCGGCCACAAAAGACGTTTCGGCTAGGTGGATAACCAGCCGCTCGGCGCGGCGGCACACGCACCGGGCTACGTGGGTGTGGCTTACGGCCGGGTGCCCACCGGGCAGGATGAAAGCGCGCAATTCGGGGAGGTCGAGGTTGAGGCGGTCCATCTCTTCCTCCAGCAGGGTGATGTCGGCTTCGAGCAAGTCGGGCAGCTTCATCTTCGACTTCTCCGGGTCGGCGGCCAGGGCCGAGCCGATGGTGAACAGGCGGTCCTGAATCTCCTTCAGCAGCGGCCGGCGGCTGGCATTTACCTCCTGGTCGCGCACCAGCCCGATGTGCGAGTTCAGCTCATCAACGGTGCCGTAACACTCGATGCGCAGGCTGCTCTTGGGCACACGCGTGCCGCCAATGAGTGAGGTAAGGCCTTTGTCGCCGGTTTTGGTATATATTTTCATACGTTGCTTATTGGTATCTGAAACATCGTGCTAGGCGCGCTCAGGCACGATGTGGTATTAGTGCCCCGCCACGGTGTGCGTGTGCACATTGAGGTTCACCTCATCTGTCTCAACCAACCCGTCGCGCAAGCGCACGATGCGGTGGGCGTAACGGGCAATGTCTTCTTCGTGCGTTACCATGATGATGGTGTTGCCCTTGGAATAGAGGGCCTCGAACAAGTCCATGATTTCGTGGCTGGTTTTGGAATCGAGGGCGCCGGTAGGTTCATCGGCCAGCAGCACGCTGGGGTTGTTCACGAGGGCGCGGGCAATGGCCACCCGCTGCCGCTGGCCACCGGAGAGTTCGTTGGGGCGGTGCGAAGCGCGGTCGGCCAGGCCCACGGCGCGCAGGCTTTCGAGGGCTCGCTCAGTGCGCTCGCGCTTGTTCAGACCGGCATAGATGAGCGGCAGGGCCACGTTGTCGAGCGCAGAGGCCCGGGGCAACAAGTTGAAACTTTGGAAAACAAAGCCGATTTCCTTGTTGCGCACTTCAGCCAGCTGGTTGTCGCTCATGCGGCTCACATCCTGCCCATTGAGAATGTACTGGCCCTTGCTGGGGGTATCGAGGCAACCCACAATGTTCATCAGGGTTGACTTGCCTGAGCCAGACGGGCCCATAAACGCCACATACTCACCGCGCTTAATGTTGATACTCACCGACACCAACGCGTTGATGACCTCATGGCCCATCACGTAGGTTTTGGCAATGTCGGTGGTTTCGATGACGTTCGGATTCATAAGAAAGGGCTTATTGCAGAGGCGAAGAGGTGGGTGCGCCGGAGAAGGACGCCGCCGCCGCCGCGCGGGCTGCCTGGTGCGCGGTGTATTCGGCAGCTAAAGTAGCAGCCGCAGCCGCAGGCAACCGCCGTCGCAGCTGCGCCAGCGCCTCGGCCGCGTATTCGGCAAGCCCGGCGTCGGCTGCAGCCAGCACGTAGGCCCGTAACAGCGGCAGCGACGCAGGGTTTTCGTTCAGGCCGGCGCGCAATGCCGCGTAAGCTGCCTGGGCCTGGTGCTGCCGCGTATAAAACGCCGCCGCAGCCAGAATAGCGGGCTCGTTGAATGGCGCCTCGCGCACGATGCGCTGGTAGTTGGCAGTAGCGCCTTGCACCTCCCCTTTGCCCTCGGCTGCTTGCGCAGCAGCGAGCCAACTGGCCCCGATATGCGCTGGTGGCTGGTTGGCCCGCACCGGAGCGGCCAGCCGCTGCTGCACCCGTTGCCCCTGCCGCTGCTGAGCTGAATCGGCTGAGGCAAGTAAGCGCGCAGTAGCGGCTCGCACCGAATCAGGCTCTCCACTCAAAGCCAAGGCATACACGCGCATTTCGGCCGCTTGTGGCGCCCCGTGCGACGCGGCAAAACCCAGTTGGTCAGCGGCCGTGGCATACTGGCCTTGTTGCAATTGCCACAAGCCCAATAGCTGCTGGTAATAAGCAGCCGTGGCCGAAGTGCCCGAAGCCAGCGGCAGCAACAGCTGTCGGGCCAGCAACTCCTGGCCGCGCGCGTGGCGGCCCAGCGCCTGCAGAAACAGCAGTTGCTCGTAGTAGTCGGCATTGGCTGGCTGGTTGGCCAGTTGGCTTAGGTGTTGGAATAGCGCGGGCGTGAGCTGGGCCGAATGCTGCGCCACGGCCAGTAGTACACCGTGGTATAGTTGGGCGAAACTGGCAGCATCCAGTACCAGAGGGCCGGCGCCGGGGGCAGTTAACCCCGCAGCCAGTGGAGCAGTGCTGCGCAGTTGAAGCACCGCGAGGTTGCTAAGTAAAGCGGGCTCGCTGACACGGGCATTTGCTTTTGCAGCTTGCTGCCGGGCCTCGGTCAGCAAATTCTGGTTCAAGAAAAAGGCCAACTGGTTGGTGCGGCTGAAGTAACTGCCCGGGGCCATTTGCTCGGCCTTATCGAGGTAATGAGCAACCGAGTCGGTGAGGGCCGTTTGGGTGAAAAGCTGGGCCAGGTCGCCGGCCAGGGCCGCGCTACGCGGCTGTTGCTTGAGGCCACGCCGCAGAATGTCGAGCCCTTCAAACAAGTCATCGGGCTGGTTGTACAACGAGGCTAGCCGCACTGAAACCTTCTCGTTGGGCCCACGCAGCAGGGCGCGGCGCAGCGAGTTGATTTCGTTCTGGCGCTGCTGACGGAAGCGGTAGAGCGCCGCCCGGCCCAGCTCGGCGTGCAGGTTGGCGCGGTACAGCACGTCGCCGCTTTCGGCGTAATAGCGCTCGGCTAGGCCAGCTTGGGCCAGGTCGTCCGGGGCTGCCTCGCTTTGCTGACGCGTGAGGTCCCCCAGCAGGTTAAACTGCGCGGCCGTCACCTGGTCGGGCAGTGGAAAGCCCTGGCGCGACTGCATGAAAACCAGCCCACCCAAGCCCAGAATATACACCGGGTAGAACGGAAGCCGACGCGGTTCGAACACGACCCGGTACACCCGCAGCCGCTGGCGGATAAGCGGCGCAAAATTCAGCAGTATGTACAGCAGAAAGATTGCCCCCAGCAGTGCCAGCGCAGCGCCCGTGAAGCTGCGGGCCGCTACCAGCAGGGGCGTGTTTGCCGTGGCAAAGGCATAAGACAGTGCACCTGCCCCTCCCAGCACCGCCAGCGGATATAACTGCGCAGCGCCTTGGCGGTAAGGCACCCATTCGCCGTAGCTGGGGCCCCGCAGCCGCAGTCCAAGCCAGCCAGCCACTACAGCCGGCAGCAACAGCAACAAGGGGTCCAACATGAGGCCAGGCCACAGCTCTAAGGTATCGTTGTTCCAAACATAAAGCAGCAGCATTCCCACATAGAGGCCCGCGGCCAGTATAAAAGGAACCAGTCCGAAGCGCCCGCCTGGTTGCTCGGCCTGCGTGTTCAGCCACAGCAGGGCACGCACGTTTTCCACGCTTACCCACAGTACTACCAGCGCCAGCAGCACCGCGCCCCCGGTAGTAGCATAAGCGGCGAGTTGCAACGTGGTTTCCTGGGCTGGCAGCAAGCTTTGGGCATACAGCAATGCACTTAACCCAGCCACAATAACGCCCATAATGAGTGCTCGCCAGTGCAGCTTAAGCTCTTCAAAAAAGGCGTGAAGCCCAAACGCAACGCCGCCAATTAACCCCAGCATCAGGTACAGGAAATACCGCTCGCTGGTGCCAAACAGACCCAACGACTCGGTATTGAGCGACAGCAGCAGGAATATAACCGGCACCATGCCGGCCACGAAGGGCCCGCGCGCCAGCGTACTCACCACCGCCACCCAACCCACCAGCGCCACGGCCAGCAGCAGCAGGAAAAGCCCCGCGGCAACCGGCTGGGTGTAGGGCCCGGCCACGTCGTGCGTTAGGGTCGTGACGAAGCCACTGGCCTGCACGGGCAGGTATACCGGGCCCGCAGCCACGCTGTCGAGCGTGAGCACCAGCGGCTGCAGGTGCGGCACCGTGCGCAAGGGCAGGGTGCTGGTTTCGCCCGTGAAGTAATAATAGCCAACCAGGCCCACGGCCAGCGCCGCCAGCCAGACCAGCCAGCCGGGCCGTGTGGTGCGACTGGCGGCAACGTGTGGTTTCATCAATTAGTCAAGCACTTTGGGCACCCGGAAATAGTCGGAGTCCTTACGCGGAGCGTTACGCAGGCCCTCTTGGTGGCTTACGGTGTTGCGGGCTTCATCGTCGCGCAACACGTTTATCTCCTGCGACAGGTGCACCAGCGGCTCCACCCCGGTCGTATCGAGGCCTTCGAGCTGTGCCACAAAGTCGAGGATATTGTTCAGGTCGCCGAGCATCTGCTGCTCGCGGGTGGCGTCAAATTCGAGGCGGGCCAGATGGGCCAGGCCGCGTAGGGTGCCAAGGTCGGTGCTCATTCTATTGAAATATGCGGGTTAAAGTATGGAATCAGGAGTTGGTGACTTCTGGCTGCGGCTCGGGCTGCGGCTCGGGCTGCGGCTCGGGCTGCGGCTCGGTAACCAGAGCACGCTAAGTGCTCGGGCCGGGTTTCACGGCTCCTTCGGGCAGGAAATCACCACTGAGCAGGGCCGCTACCCGGTCCTTCAAAGCTGGAATGTCGGCCAGCGTGAGGCCGGTGGTGGGAATGGGCGTGTGAAAAACTATCTTGAGGCGATGATAGCGCACGCGCAAGCTCTTGGCCACGTCGGGCATGAACATGTGGTTCAGGGGCATGCCCACCGGTACCAAGGGCACGCCAGCCTCAATGGCCATCTGGAAAGCCCCGTCCAGCAGCGGAAGCAGTTCTTTGCCAGGCCGGGGCGAGATGCGGCCCTCGGCGAAAATGGCAATGCTTTTGCCCGCCGCGAGGCCGCGCCGGGCTGCCACCATGGCCCGTCCCCGGCTCACGGCGCTGTTGCGGTCGACGGTGATGTAGACGTTCCCGAAGAGGGGTCCCCAAACCGGCACTTTGGCCAGCGAGGCCTTGCCCATCATGTTCAGAAACCCCGGCACGTACTTAAACAGCATCATAATGTCGATGTACGACCCGTGGTTGGCCACATACACGCAGGGCTGCGGGTTGGGGGCAGCGCTTTCGCGCACTACTTCCACCGGCAAGCCCCACATCGTAATCGAGAGCCACGACCAGAACCGGTTTAGTGCATGCACAACCCCTCCGCCCATGGGCCGCCGGCTGAAATACCACTGTAAAGGGTAAATCAACACGAACGGGATAATGAACCATACCACTGCCCAAGTAGTGTAAAGGCGCTGGCCGAGGTAACGAAGCATATGGCGCATGGCAGCAAAGTTAGGGTAGTTGGCCGTTGCGCATGGCGCAACGAAACCAGACAATGGAACAGCCGCCTCGCGGATGGCGGCAAAAAAGCTCCTCCGCCGTTGGCTGGCTAAGCGCGAGCGGCCAGCACTTTCTCCGCTTTCAGGAGGCCGGCCACGCTCACGCCATCGGTAATGCGGTCGTCCATTACCATCCGAATAGCGTTGGCCAATGGCAGCTTCCAGAGGCGCAGGTCTTCGGTTTCTTCTGGCTCCACCTCCCCCATGGTCAGGTCCTCAGCCAGAAATACGAATCCCTCCTCATCGGTTACCGAGTTGGAAGTATGCAGGCGGGCAATGCGCGTCCAGCGCGCAGCAGTCAGGCCCGTTTCCTCGCGTAGTTCGCGCTGGGCCGACTCCAGTACGTCCAATCCGACCGGCCCGCCTCCCATCGGAATTTCCCAGCTGTACTCGTTTAGTGGGTAGCGGTATTGACCCACCAGCCAGGTATTCCCTTCGGCATCGACGGGCACAATGCCCAGGGCTTTGTTTTTCATGGTGACTACCCCGTAGATGCCGCGGCCGCCACCGGGGTTGAGTACCGCATCTTCGCGCACCGAAATCCACGGGTTTTGATATTTAACTTCCGAAGCCAGCGTTTGCCACGGGTTGTGGTTGGTGTCGACGGATGGTGGCAAAGATTGGGACATGGCAACAAAAAAGTGAGGGTATCGGCAGGCAAAAATACGGGGAGCCAGTCCAACGCGACTTCCATTCGCCGACCAATAGCTTTCATCCGCCGTCTCCACTAGTCAATTGGTCGGCATAAACCCGGCGTTTACCAAAAAATACTTGCGCACCCCTCTATCAATTCTGTACCTTTGAATCATAAGTACCCCGCACGGGCTGGAAATGTGGAAAGGAAGGACCTCTCGTGCGGCGGCGCTCTGGCCAAAAAGGTGGGGTAGACACCTTCCGGCCGGACCCGCCACTTTAAGGTCACCGCACTTCGTGCGGTGACCTTTTTTTGTGCCCTTAAAGTCATTCCCCATTTCGACCTGCGCGGGTGTGTACCTCATGCAGGCGATTAACCTCGTCCGAACTCCCTCCGTATGCATGCAGAGGCCGCCGCCTATATTCCGGCTGCTCCTTTCTCCATATGGCAACCAACTCCAAAAAGCCCGCCGTCAAAGCGCCCGCCATCGGCGACCCGCTCTTCAACCTTCACCACGCCGAAGCCGAAGCCGAGCTTGCAAAAACCACCGGCGGCCTTGGCCCCACCACCAACGAATACATTTCCAGCGACGAGGAAGCCGATATTGATGAGGCTACTGCCCCGCGCGATAGTCAGGGCTTTGTTCGGGGCCAAGATGCGTCGAACATAACCGGCAGCAGCGCCGGCGACCATAAGTAAACACGCTTCTGTTTTCCGGCTTACCAAGCGTTTTGTCTGCCCCGACGGGGGCCGCCCGAGAGGTGGCCCCGTCGGGGCAGTTTTTTTTTTGCAGGCACTAGCTCAGTTGGAGGGCGTATTTTTGTCTCAATGCCTGTTCGTACTCCCCTCCTTATTTCCTGCACCGCCCAGCCTTTCGAAGCGGGCCTCGACGAGGCAGGCCGCGGCTGCCTCGCAGGTCCGGTATTTGCCGCCGCCGTTATTTTGCCAGTAGACTTTACCTCACCCCTGCTCAACGACTCCAAGCAACTCAGTGCCAAGCAGCGGGCGGTGCTGCGCCCCCAAATCTGCGCCGAGGCCGTGGCATGGGCCGTGGAGCAGGCCTCTACTGAAGAAATTGCCCGGCTCAATATCGCACAGGCCAGCTACTTGGCCATGCACCGTGCCGTTTCGGCGCTGGCGGTAACGCCTACGCATTTGGCCATCGATGGCAACCGATTCCGCGCTTTGGCAGGGTATCCACACACGTGCGTGGTGGGCGGCGATGGCTTATACCGACACATTGCCGCCGCCTCGGTGCTGGCCAAAACCTTCCGCGACGAGCACATGGAAGAATTGGCGGCCGAATTTCCGGCTTACGGCTGGCAGCAAAACGCAGGTTATCCCACGGCCAGCCATCGGGCAGCCATTCGGGCACACGGGCCTAGCCCTCATCACCGCATGGGTTTTCGGCTGCTGTAAGCGCCGACGAAAGCTATTCTTTGAGCTTCAGCAAGTCCAGAAACAGGCTGAAGCCGTCGACGCTGCTGCCGCCCTCGCCAAACGTGTCGAAGTTCAGCGGCTTGATAATGTAGCCGCTCACTGCCAGCTGCTGCGCCTTCAGGCGGTCCGTATCCAGGTCCGACGTGGTCATGATGAACACGTTCAGGTCCGCATAATCAGGGTCGGCGCGCAGTGCTTCTAACAACTCCAGCCCGTTCATTCGGGGCATGTTGATGTCGAGCATTGCCAAGCTGGGACGGGCAATTTTAGTTTCGCCGCCCTCGCCCCGCAGCATTTTCAGGGCTTCGCGGCCGTTGCGGGCGTGGATAATGGGCACGTTGATGTTCTGGCGCCGCAATTCACGCTGCACGTTCATGACGTCCATCTGGTCGTCTTCTACAAGCAGGATACTGGGAGCGAGGTGGTCGGGAGACATAAGTAAGAAAATGGCTACTGCGGGAATATACCCGGGGCCGGTGGCCAGACCAGCTTACGCAAGGCGCACCAATTATGATGCTATTGCAACCGCTGCTTTCACCTTGGCCGGCTGCTTGGGCCAGGTGAAGATGAATTTCGCACCCTGGCCTTCAGCCGATTCAATGGTGATGCGGCCACCCTGGCGCTCGACAATCTTCTTTACAATAGCCAGCCCTACACCGGTACTTTCGAGAGTGTCGCGCTCGGTGAGGGTCTGAAAAATGACAAAAATTCGCTCGTGGTAGTCCGGGTCGATGCCCGGCCCATCATCGGCCACCGAAAACGAGTAAAATTCGCCCGCATCATCGCAGCCAATTACCACGTGGCCCGTTGCGGGCCGGTCGTGGTACTTCACCGCATTGCTGATGAGGTTGGTAAAAACCTGCTGCAGCTGCACGGCATCGGTGGTAAGCGTGGGCAGAAAGAAGGGCAGTTCAACGGCAAAGCCTTCGGGCAGGCCCAGCGAATCAATAATGTCGCGCAGCAGCGTGCGCACAAACACCGTTTCCTGCTCGCGGGCCATGCGCCCAATGCGGGCCAGGTCCAGAATGCCGGTAATGAGCTTTTCCATGCGGTGCACGCGCTGCCGCATGAGCCCCAGAAACTCTCGGATGTGCGCGGGAAGCTGTTCCTGGCCGATGTCTTCCTCAATCCAGCGCGAGGCGCTTTCGATGCCGCGCAGCGGTGCCTTCAGGTCGTGCGAAACCACGTAGGCAAACTGGTCGAGCTCCTGGTTGCGGTTTTCTAGCTGGGCAATGTTGGTGCCTACGGTGCGGGCCATGGCGTTTAGGGCGCTGGTCAACTCGCTCACCTCGTCGTGCGCGGTATCCGTTATCTGGGTCGAATAATCGCCATCGGCCATGCGCCGGGCCAAGTCTACCATGTTGCGCAGGCGGCGCGAAAAGCTCCGGACCAAATATGCCGACCCCAGCAACCCCAGCACCAGGGCTGCCACCGCTAGGCCGGCGGAAAGCCATTCGGCCCGTACAATACTGGTGTCCAGACGTTGGCGCAACTGCCGACGCGCAGCTGCTTCCTGGCGTTCAAACTCGGCGAGCCGGGCTCGCATGCCATCCATAATATGCTTACCAGACAGGTTTTCAGCCAGCCGATGATGCGCCAGTCCCTCGAGCCCGCGCTGCCGCTGATTGCGGAGGCGGGCTTCCCGTTTTTCAGCAATCAGCAAATGGGAATAGCTGGTCCATTGCTGAAACAGGCGTTGCGTTTGGTCAAGCCGCTGCACTTGGTTGGGCACGTTCTGCACCAAATCGCGCAAACTCGAAAAGCGGCCCACCAACTCGCGCTCTCCATAATAATAGGGGGCCAGGGTTTGCTCATTGCCGATGAGCAGATAGCCACGAAAACCGGTTTCCATGTCCACGATGTTGCGCAACAGCGTTGCAGCGTCGTTCGAAACACGTTGGGAGGCTTCTACCTGCTGCGAATTGCGCAGCACCTGCCCCGCTAACCGGTACGAAAACACCACCACTCCAGCAAACAGCACCATTAGCAGCGTAATGCCTCCAAAAAGTTTGGTCGTGAGCGTTGTTTTCATGGAGTCTTCTGTATTGGCGCAATGGTCAGGCCTCGGTACGCAGTTTAGCCTCCATGGTATGCAACAAATTCACCATTTCATCGGCCAATTGTTGCAGCAGGGTGAAGTCAGTGCTCACCCTATCATCGGCATCGTGCAGGTCCATCAGCCGGTTGGCCTCTGCGTGAATGAGCACGTGCTTCTGGTCAAACTGCCGAGCCTCAAGCAGATGGGCATAGGCTCCGCGGCCACGCAGGCGTTCGGCAACCCATATTCCCAGGCTGCACTGCTCCGGGTCGCGTAAAGGCCCAATCTCACCGCTGTTGCCAAACAGGTAGGAGCGAACCTTGCTCTTGAAATGCACATGCTTGATGCGAGCCGATTCAAAATCCCGCTTTAGCTCTTCTGTACTCATGAAAGTTGATTACCACACTGTAGCGCCCGCAGTAGACCGCCGCTACAGGGCCAAAGATACACTGTCGCTGCCGGGCACCGTTCCGCCCAATAATGCGGTACTTTTGCGCTTTGCTCCGCTCCTTTCGGCAACCAACGGCTGCCGGGCCGGACCGGTTTCATCTCCCAACTTTCCACTAATGACCCAAGACCAGATTAAGGACTTGAAGGGCCGCGCCGAGGCCCTGAGGAGGTATCTTTGACTACGATGCCCGCAAAGAACAAATAGCTGCTGCTGAAGCGCAAACCATGGCTTCTGGCTTCTGGGACGACTCGAAAGCGGCGGAAGTAACCTTACGCGAAATTAAGGCTGTAAAGACTTGGACCGATGATTTCGAGGCCGTCCAGCAAGCTTTGGCCGACACAGAAGTTCTCTTCGATTTTCACCGCGACGGCGAAGTTTCCGAAGCCGAAATGCAGGCCGATTACGATGCCACCCTCAAGAAGGTAGAAGCGCTGGAGTTTAAGCGCATGCTTTCTGATGAGGAAGACCAACTTTCGGCTGTTATCGACATCAACCCTGGAGCTGGCGGCACCGAAAGCCAGGATTGGGCCGAGATGCTGATGCGCATGTACATCATGTGGGCCGAGAGCCATGGCTTTGGCGTGAAGCAACTCAGCTATCAGCCTGGCGAAGGTGCAGGCATTAAATCGGCTTCGCTCGAAATCGACGGTGATTTCGCCTACGGCTACCTCAAAAGCGAAATCGGCGTGCATCGCCTCGTGCGCATGTCGCCTTTCGATAGCAGCGGCCGGCGGCACACGTCTTTCGCCTCGGTATTTGCTTACCCGGTGATTGATGACACCATTAACATCGAAATCAACCCCGCCGACATCTCCTGGGATACCTTCCGGGCCGGCGGTGCGGGTGGTCAGAATGTGAACAAGGTGGAGACTGCCGTGCGACTCACGCACGCGCCGTCGGGCATCATCATCGCCGTCCAAATTGAGCGGTCGCAACTGATGAACAAGGAGCACGCCCTACGTATGCTTAAGTCGCGCCTCTACCAGATTGAGATGGACAAGCGCCACGCCGAGCGCGACAAAGTAGAAGCAACTAAAAAGCGCATTGACTTTGGTTCTCAGATTCGCAACTACGTACTCCACCCCTACAAGCTCATCAAAGACCTGCGCACTGGCATCGAGCGCACCGATGTGCAGAACGTACTCGATGGTGACCTGGACGAGTTTATCAAGGGGTTCTTGATGCAGAGTTAAAACACGACGCGAAACTGCCCGTCGCCAGCTACTCGTTACGTTGCCGAGCAAATAAAAAGGGCTGCCCAAATGGGCAGCCCTTTTTGCTACTATGTTTTGAAGCTTCTTACAGCTGAACCCAGAAGATGCGGTCGTACTGCGTAGTGGTAAGCGGTACGTTCGCCTTGTTGGTGTTGATTTCCGACTGCGGATACAGCAAACGCTTGGCCCGCTGTCCCGGAACCGATGGAGCGGTCGACATAGGAATACGTGGCAACAAGGTGCGACGGTAGTCGTCCCATGCTTCGGTACCGGCAATGGTATTTTCGGCCAGGTACTTCTGCGTCAGAATTTTCTCCACCGTGCTAACAGTGCGCGTGCCCGGGATGATTTTGCCATACGTATCAGTGTCGCGCGTGGTAGTGGCATCCCAGTCTACCAACCCATTACCAACGTTAGCAGCAATGTACTTGTTGAAATTGCTCACCGGGTCGATATCGCCGCCATTTACAAGGCGGTTAGCGGCCGTAGGAGCAGGTGCATTGCGGAAAGTCGTGTTGAACGATGCCTGGATACCAGCCAAGTAATCAGCTTTAGCATTTCCAGTCAACAGGCTACGCGTTTCTGCTTCGGATTTCGAGAACAGTTGTTCTGCCAACAGCATCAAGACAACCGGCTGGTTGGCACTCCGCAGGAAAGTACCAGCAAAGGTACCAGCAGGGTTACCGCCCAATGCCGCCTGGAATGTAGAGCCCGTAGTCGGCGACAATCCACCTTCGCCCAAGTTGCTACCGGCATAGGTACCAGCAACAGTCTGGTTGCCGCTGGCGTCCTTAACTGCACCAACTGGCCGATACTCCTGCGTTACGCGGGGGTCGTTGTTGTTGACAAACAGATTAAGAAGGAAGTTGGTCGGCAGGATGAAACGGTAGGTTGAAGTAGTGTTAGGCGAGCCTACTGCAAACCCATAGGTATTGTAGAAAGGGTTCTGCTGGCCAGCGCTTGCGGCGAAACCAGGCTGTACTAACACGTCAGAGGTGATGAAGCCGCCGTTGGCGGTAGCATCTGCCTGCAGAGCAGTCATTTCGGCGGCTACATACGAGTTCAGGGACGCAACATTCGATTCGCGCAACAGAATGCGCAGGCGCAGGCTGTTAGCAAAACGCTTCCACTGGGCCATGTTACCGCTGAACACAACGTCTTCCGCCCCTACTGCCCGACCAGCGGAGGCAGCATTGATGTCAGTTAGCGCACCCTTAAGCTGCACGATGAAATCCTTGTAGATATCCTCAGCTTTGTCATACTTCGGCGTAATGTTCGCCTTGCCCTTCAGTGCCTCGGTGTAAGGAATGTCGCCGTACTCATCTACCAACAGCAGAAAGTCATACACCTTCATAATGCGGGCAATGGCCGCATGGTTCGGGTGGGTAGTAGCGCCCAACTGCTGAATGAGGTTGTAGTCGTTCAGGTTATCGTAAGCGCCGTTGAACAACCCCTGCTGGTAAGTGCTGGAATAGTTGTAGCTGCGCTCCTCGTTGAAACCGCTTACTGCATTCGACTTGGTCCAGTAA
Organism: Hymenobacter glaciei; assembly: GCF_039539585.1. Classification (NCBI taxonomy): domain Bacteria; kingdom Pseudomonadati; phylum Bacteroidota; class Cytophagia; order Cytophagales; family Hymenobacteraceae; genus Hymenobacter; species Hymenobacter glaciei. Next base: position 134,933 of record NZ_BAABDK010000034.1, read on the forward strand.
ATCTGGAAGTTGGAGAAGGCGTTGTAGTTCGTGTAAACAGCGCCCGTAACAGTAAGAGCATTGCCCAGCAACTGGTCGGGCGTTGCCGAAGTTACTTGGTTCGGGTTCGTGTTAACATCCAGAAACGATTCGCAGCTACTCGCCATTGTGGTAAGCGCGGCTGCAAATAGCAATTTAGCTAATTTATTCATCTTGATGAAGATTAAAGAGTTGCGGTGAGGGTAACTCCGTAGAATTTGGTTGGAGGCGTCTGCAGGAAGGTGTTAATGCCGATTGCATTGCTACCTGGCTGAGTGGCGCTAAACTCCGGGTCGGTGTAGATATTCTCTTTCGGAACCCAGGTAAAGACATTTCGGCCAAAGAAGTTCACCGAAGCACCTTTTACGAAACCAAGTCGCGAAGTGAGAGCGGCTGGAACGGCGTAGCTCAGCGATACCTCACGCACTTTGAAGAACATGCCCGAGGTCACGTAGTTTTCGGCAATGCCACGGTTCCAGGTAGGGTTGTTAGCCCAGAACTCCGAACCGCCAGGGGTCAGCACCGACTTGTCGCCGCTGTTGTCGACGTAAGTGGTTACACCGCCGTTGACAACAGGAATAGCCGAGTTGGGGTACACAAAGTCCTGACGGCCGTACTGAACGCTACGTGCACCGCCGCCGGTGAAGTCGAGGTCGGCACCAATGGCGTGGTACACCACGTAGCCGGTGCGCAGTTCGCCCTGGCCAGCCAGCGTGAAGCCTTTGAACGATACCGAGCTGTTGAAGCCGTATTTGTACTTGGGCTGCGTGTTGCCGAAGATTTTGGTACCTGGGTCTTTCAGAGGCACGTAACGCACCAGGCTCGCATCGTTCGGGTCCGTAACCTTGGTCATGATAATCTTACCAGCCTGCGGGCCTTCGGCTACACGCTGGTAGAAAGTACCCTGAATAACGGGGAAAGGCTGACCAACCACGGCCACAAGGTCAGCGTTGATATCGGAGCGGCCGGAACCGACCAAGCTCAGCTGGGTCAGGCCAGGAGGCAGCGAAATAACTTCGTTGTTGTTGTAGTTAAAGTTACCACCCACCGTTACGGTAAGGCCGTTTTCGGTACGTACAGGCGTAATGTTCAGGTCAGCCTCCAGACCGTAGTTGCGCACTTCACCGGCATTCAGCAACAGCGACTGGTAGCCGGTCGAGAACGGAATGGTCGTGCTAATAGTCTGGTTGGTGCTCTGCTGGCTGTAGTAAGTAACACCAGCCGTTACCCGGCTTTTCAGGAAGCTCAACTCAAGGCCGGCTTCAGCCGAGCGAGTGTTTTCGGGCAGCAGGTTGTCCTGCACCAGGCCGCCGTTGGCAGTAAACGAAGGGTTCGAGCCGAATGGGAAGCCGCCGCCGTTCGAATAGGTAGAAGCCAACGCATAAGCACCGCCGGTTTCAGCTACCCCAAGGCCGGTAGCGCTGCTCAGGTTAATCTGGCTAACCAGAGTATAACCGCCGCGGAGCTTGCCGTAATCCAGGAAGGAAACGTCTTTCAGTGCCGGGATGGCATTGCTGAACACGAACGAAGCATCTACGCCGGGGTAGAAGAAGCTACGGTTGCCTTTGCCCAGAATCGAAGTATTGTCGTAGCGGCCCGAGCCGTGAACGAACAGGAAGTCTTTATAACCCAGGGTCAGGTCAGAGTAGAAAGCATACAGACGAGTCTGGAAACGGCCACTGAAACCATCGAGGTTACCGATGCGGTTGCTCAGGTTGATTTGCTCGGTTGGAGCCGGCACAGCTAGTGCGGTTGAGGCAATCTGGGCGAAGCGGCTGTCAAGTAATTGCACGTTGTTGCCAACGATGGCCTTTACATTGATATCCCCGAACGTTTTGTCAGCCGTGATGAAGAAATCCGAGTTTACACGGCTTAGGCTCGTGTTCAGGTCGCGGAAGTAGCCCGGATAGGGAGAAATCTGCTTGTGGCTATCGCTGGCAAGCGTGAACTTGTTCTGGGTGGTCAGGCTCTGCTGCGAGCTGGTGGTGGTACCGATGCGGTACTGCAAGCGCAACCAGTCGTACACCTTAAACGAAGCACTGATATCGCCCTGCAACGTGTTGCGCTTATCGCGCAGGCGGTTGTAGTCGAGAACGAAGTAAGGGTTGTAGTAGTAGGCGTTGTAGTAGCCGTAGTTAGAATCCGAGAACTTGTCGTTCTCGTAGTCTTTGTACTGAGACAGAGGCGCCATTACCGAGGTATTGAATACGTTCCAGTAGATGGAAGTGCTCTGGTCCTGGTTTGCCGTCGCGTCCGTTTTACGGTTAATATAAGCAACGTTGAAGCCTACGTTCAGACGGCCGAAATCGCGCGAGGCATTGAAACGGAAGTTGTTCCGGTCAAACTTATCCTTCGGTACAATGCCGTTGTTGTGCGTGTTCAGGTACGAAGCGAAGAACTTGGTCTTCTCATCACCGCCCGAAAAAGTAACCCCGTTTTGCGACTGGTAGCCCGTATTGAAGAAGTTTTTGCGCTCGTTCGGACGTGCTTCGTACGAAACCATCTGCACCGTACCGTCAGGCAATGCGTAGCCAAAAGGACGCATCGAGCCATCGAAGCGAGGGCCGTACTGCTGGTTTTCGAAGCCTTGGTACTGGTGCTCGTAGTTTTCGTCTATCGAGTTGTCAGAAGTAAAAGGAGTGGCACCAGAATTGGTGAACCAGTCGGGGGAGCCAGGACCAAATTCGGTTTGGAACTTGGGCAGGAAGGCAATAGACTCAAATTGCGAGGTGTGCGAGAACGTCACCTGCGAGTTGCCAGCACTGCCTTTCTTGGTAGTGATAATCAAGGCGCCGTTCGAAGCCTGCGAGCCGTAAAGCGCGGCGGCGTTGGCACCTTTCAGTACCGAAGTAGAGGCAACGTCGTCAGGGTTCAGAGCACCGAGTACTTCGTTGGTCGTAATCACACCGTCGATTACAATCAGGGCTTCGTTGTTGCCCGTGAGCGAACGGCTGCCGCGCAAGGTTACACGGGGGGTAGAGTTAACGCTGTTGTTCAGCGTCTGAATCTGCAAACCCGAAACCTTACCTGCCAAACCGTTTACAAAGTTGGTTGGGCGCGCCTGCGTCAACTCTTTGGAATCCAGAGTGGCAGTTGCGTAGCCTACTTCGCGAGCTTGGCGCTGGATACCCAGTGCACCGGTCACCACAACTTCACCAAGCTGCTTGGCGTCGGGAACCAACGACACGCTGAAGGTGGCGTTGCTGCCAATTGGCTGCTCTACGGTTACATAACCTATCGAGCTGATAGACAATGTCGTGGCCGAAGCCGGTACGTCCAGCGAGAAGCTGCCGTCGACATTGGTTGAAACGCCCACCGTGGTGCCTTTTACCAAGACAGTCACCCCGGGCAGGCCCTGACCGTTCGACCGGTCAGTCACTCGCCCGGAAAGGGAGCGGTTTTGAGCATGAACCTGCTGCAACAGGCCGGTCATCAGTAAGAGGACCATGAAAAAAAAGTGTTTCATGTAAAAATTGGAAGTGGTGAGTGAAATGTAAGAAGGTGAAAAAAAGAAAACCGAGACATCCCGAAAGGGTAATCCGTTGGCAAGGTATTACAAGTTTTTTTGTTACGCCAACATTAATCCTTGATTTCGGCTTTTGCCAGCTATGCTATCCCTAGCAAATTATTGGTTAAATGATAATAGTGTTTTTGATAACGGGCCGCCTTGCTTGCTATTTCTGGTAGATGAAGCACCCGACTTGAGGGTTACTACTCCGGGCAGGTCAGTTCCTTCGACTGATGCGATGGCCTATGATTCTTTATAATCTCGCTGGTGAATGTATAAAATTACTGCAAAATCGAACTTTTGGGCTTGTGAAATCCACAGTATTTAGCAGCAATTCATAATAAGGTCAACTATATGTTAATCTGGTTTTTAGGGATTGTCATCAGAGAATAGTGCCTTCTCAGTAAAACCTAACCAAACCATAGTTTCCCTTCTCTCCCAATGTAACCTGCGCTGGCTTGGTCCCGTTAAGCCCATCAACCAGCCGCTGAGCTGGCTTTACGTTCCACTTTCCATACCCATACCATGAATACCAACGATTCGAACAACCCGCAAAACCACAATGTTGATGGCGATGACTTCAGCGCAACCGCTAAGGGTGCCGCAATAGCTGGCACTGCTGGTGCCGTTGTAGGCCGCGCCGTTGATGGCGTTCAGAACACCGCCGATAGCGCAGCACACGCTGTAACCGGCGAGCCTTACCGCGATGGTGGTTCGATGAGCGGCATGTTCCGTGACCGGAGCAGCGCTGAGAAAGCTTACCAGTCGCTGCATTCGCGTGGCTACGGTAAGGACGATGTGAACCTGCTGATGTCGGACGATACCCGCAAAACTCACTTCGGCGATGATACCGCCCATACCGACCTCGGCGACAAAGCCATGGAAGGTGCTGGTGTAGGTTCGGCTATCGGAGGCACGGCTGGTGCTATTATTGGCGCTATCGCAGCCATTGGCACGTCGGTAGCACTGCCCGGCTTGGGCCTCATCATTGCTGGTCCGTTGGCAGCTGCATTGGCCGGTGCCGGTGCCGGTGGCCTCACGGGTGGCTTGGTAGGCGCACTGGTTGGTTCGGGCATTCCCGAGGAGCATGCAGCTGAATACGAGAGCGGCATCAAGAACGGTGGCATTGTAATGGGTGTGAAGCCCCGCAATGCCGAAGATGCCAAGTATTTTGAAGAAGAATTCCGTCGCCACAACGGCGATAAAATCTACAAATACTAGTTTGGTCGCAGGTTTTAACCTGTAAGTCAGCAAAAAAGCCTTTCCCATCTGGGAAAGGCTTTTTTATTGCAACCTTCGCTCAGTTTAGCGAGTTTGTAGAAGTCAGCGGTTCCTCTTTATCAGATTGAAGCACGTATTGCCTTGATAAGGGCTCTTTCGTCGTCTTAAAGGGCCACTCGGGTTGCTATGCAATCTCCTTATATTTAGTTTCATCCTGCTTATTATTCTTTGCTGATGTCTTCTCCCCGCTTGAAGGTCGGGCTGTATGCCTTTTTGGTGACAGCCGTATTTGTTCTGGCCTCATATCGCTTGTTTCGCCGGGCAGACTCGGCAGTACCTACCAAGGACCAAGTGCTCATTGGCACCATGCTCCGGGGCCTGTCGGAAGCGCATTACCAGCCCGAGAAAGTTGATGACAATTTCTCAAAACGGGTATTTGACCTTTACCTCAAGCACCTCGACTACCGCAAGCAGTTTCTGCTTGCTTCGGACGTTGAGCAATTGCGGCGTTACCAGACGCAGATTGACGACGAAGTTAAAAACGGCACCCATGAGTTTCTTGACCTGAGCACCAAGCTAATGGCCGACCGCACCAAAGAAATGCAGAGCCTGTACCGTGAAACCTTGGCCAAGCCTTTTGATTTCACGGCGGATGAGTCGTTTCAAACTGATTTTGAAAAAGCACCTTTTCCCGCTGATAAAGCCGCCCAACGAGAGTTGTGGCGCAAGCTGCTGAAGTACGAAACCTTAAGCCGGGTTTCGGAAATGATGGAAGCTCAGGAGAAAGCAAAGCAAGCCAAAACCAGTGGTGTGACTGCCGCACCGGCTGCCGCAAACACGTCGGCTCCTACTACTGCCGAGCCAGTGCGCACTCCTGCCGAGATGGAGGCTGAAGCGCGCAAGCGCGTGCTGAAGTACTACGATGAGCAGTTTGTGGAGATGAGCGAGGTAGATGCCAACGAGCGACTGGCTACTTACGCCAACACCATTGCCAACACGTACGACCCTCACACCGAATACTTCGCCCCTAAAGCCAAAGAGGACTTCGATTATGAGATGACGGGGCGCTTCGAGGGAATTGGTGCTACGCTCAAAGAAAAGGACGGCCTTATATATATCGAGGAAATCATGCCGGGTTCGGCTTCGGCACGCCAGGGCGAGCTGAAGAAAGGCGACGCCATTTTGCGCGTGGCACAGGGAGCAGCCGAACCGGTAAGTGTTGAAGGCTGGCACACGGCAAAGGCGGTGACCTTGATTCGGGGCAAAAAAGGCTCGGAGGTACGCCTCACTGTGAAGAAACCGGATGGTAGCACCAAGATTATTCCCATCGTTCGCGACGTGGTAGTGGTTGATGATAAATATGCGCAGTCTTCGGTCATCACGGACAAAGGCCAGAAGATTGGCTATTTGCGTCTGCCCGGCTTCTATGCTGATTTCAACGACAACGGCGGCCGCAGTTCGGCCGATGATGTGAAGAAGGAATTGGCCAAGCTGAATGCTGAAGGAGTGAAGGGCGTGGTAATGGACTTGCGCTTCAACGGCGGCGGCTCGCTGAGCGACGCCGTGTCTATGGCCGGCCTGTTTATGCCCAGTGGCCCCATGGTGCAGGTGCGCGATGGCCAGGGCCATACCCAGGTGCTAACCGATAACGACCCGCGCGTGCAGTACAGTGGTCCGCTGGTGATACTGGTGAATAAGTACAGCGCCTCGGCTTCGGAAATTCTGGCAGCCGCCATTCAGGATTATCACCGTGGCGTTATCATGGGCTCGACCAGCACCTATGGCAAAGGCACGGTGCAGCGCATCTTCGACCTCGATGAGGCCCTGCCTTCGGAGTTAAACAACATCAAGCCCATTGGCTCACTGAAGCTCACGACTCAGAAGTTTTATCGCGTCAACGGTGGCTCAACCCAGTTCAAGGGTGTGGTGTCGGACATTGTGGTGCCCGACCTGTACTCTTACCTTGATGAGGGCGAAAAGGAGTCGGACTACCCTTTGAAATGGGACGAGATTCAGCCGGCCCGCTACCGGGCCTGGGATTCGGCTCCGGCGCTTGATAAGCTGCGGGCAGGCAGCAAAGCCCGCATTGCCACCAACCCCAGCTTCCGGGTAATGGATGAGATGGTGAAGAGCATGCGCAAGCGCAAGGATGAAACCGTGGTTTCGTTGAAGTTGAGTGCCTACCGCGCCGAGCAGAAGCAAGCCAAAGCCATTTCGGACCGCTACGAGGCCGCTCAGAAAACCACTACTGCGCTAGCCTTTTCGCCCCTGGCTGCCGATGTGCGCGCCGTAAACGGCGACACGGTGAGGGTGAACCGCGCCGCCCGCTTTACCAAAAGCTTAAAAAAAGACATCACAATTGGCGAAGCCGTAGCAGTGATTCAAGACGAGCTGAAGTAAGTAGTATAACGCCAGCAGTGTAATCTGTGCTGTTTTAATCCGTAACCAGTTAAGCCCCCGCCTCAATAGAAGCGGGGGCTTTTTTGTGCTTCTTTGCACCTGCATTTCTGTTAGCAAATCACCTTTACAAAACCAATCTCATAAGGCAGCTAATCACGCGCATAATACACTGATAATCAATACGAATATTGTTAGTAAAATTTGTCAAAAAAATTAGTATTCATGCAACTAAAAACGAGTCCGCTGCTGTTTGTTTAGCATGACGACTCAAGAGGAAACCCGCATCATCCCGCTCCACCCGTCGGCCGCTGCTATCGCCGAGGAGCCTAATCAGAAGCTAGCTGACGAAACCTGGCGCAAATCCATTCCGGCCCAGGTTTTTCTCAACTACTTCTTTGCCATTAACTATCACATCCAGGAGAACGACGACGCCCTGGGTGGTTTGCAAAACCTGCCATTTTTCCGTAGTCACTCGGCCGAGCTGAATGATGCCGACGTGGCGGCCCTAACCAAGCTGCTGCACACGAGCTGGAGCACGGAGTACGCCTTGCGCGCCACAGCTGAGCTGGGCGACGAGAACTTCCTGCGCAATGCACTACACTGGACGTTTCCACAGGCTTACCACGCCATCTGGTCGGGGCTGCAGGCATTCCTGTATACCACCGGTGTGCGGTCGAACAACGGCCAGCTGCTTCGCCGCGAGGTAGGACGGCTGGTGGTGAAGAATGCCTACCCGCGGCCGGTTTCGTTTTACGCGGCCGGCGCTTATGGCGACTTCAGCATTCACCGCTTGCCGCTGGCAGGCTACAAAGCCGGGCTGCACATTGCCAGCAAGGAGATTGACGCGCAGGCCCAGGTAGGCCAGTTTCTGCGCACCACGCGCAAAATGAAAGCCCAGTGGACCCGCGCGCAGGTGCAGGCGAACCCCAACACGGCCATTCGTAGCCAGAAGACTGGCCGGCCGTTGGATAAGTGGACGGCAGCCCATTGGCAGCAGATTACTTGGCGCCTGGGCTACACGACCATCTTTGACCTGCTGGGCCGCTTGCGCATTTCGCAGACCAGCCGTGAAATTGAGCGCTATGTGGAGGCTGACATTGACTTTGGCCTGTTCCATGCCTCGCTGCTGAATATTGTGAGCTACCTCAACGGCGTGCACGAGACTTACGTGGCCAAGGCGTTGGGCTTGGAGCGCTACCGCCAGCTGGTGGCTGAGTTGCCAGCACACTTGCAGGCCGGCTTTGTGCAGGAGCGACTGCGTACCCGCGTCGAGCCCGTGCTGGCCCCTACCCCGCCTTCGGCACCGGCCATCAATGCTGAGGCACCGGAGTACCGTTTGGCCGCCTAAAGACTGGATTGACCGGATTTTATGCATGGAAAGCCGCTTCGGTTTCGGAGCGGCTTTTTCGTGCCGTACTTTTGCGGTTCATTCTATACCGGCGCCACGGCCGGAGCCTGTGTTACAGGTGCTGTGATTGGTCGTCCCCGAAATCCGGGAAATTCGATAAATCCGAAAAATCCGTGGTTCAGACAACCATGCAACACTTAAGCGAACAGGAACAACTACGCCGCAACAAGCTCGAAGAGCTGGCAAAGCTGGGCATTGAAGCATATCCGTCGGAGCTGTACGACGTGACGTTCTACGCCAAGGAAATCCACGACAACTACCACCCCGAGCTCAACAACTTCCAGGAAGTAACGCTGGCGGGCCGGCTGATGTCGTCGCGCGTAATGGGCAAGGCCTCGTTTGCGGAATTGATGGATACCTCGGGCCGCATTCAGCTTTATGTCAACCGCGACGAAATTTGCCCCGGCGAAGACAAGACGCTTTATAATGTAGTCTTCAAGAAGCTGCTTGACTTGGGCGACTTCATTGGTGTAAAAGGCCGTGTGTTCAAGACTCAGGTCGGCGAAACGTCTATTCACGTTACTGAGTTGAAGCTGCTGGCTAAAGCCCTACGCCCTTTGCCAGTGGTGAAGACCCAAAAAGACGAAACCACCGGCGAGGTAACTACTTACGATGCCTTCACCGACCCCGAGCAGCGCTACCGCCAGCGCTACGTGGACTTGGTGGTGAACCCCAGCGTGCGCGATACTTTCATCAAGCGCACACAGCTGGTGCAGTCGATGCGCAATTTCCTGAATGACAAGGGCTACCTGGAAGTAGAAACTCCGATTCTGCAGCCGCTGTACGGTGGCGCGGCGGCACGGCCCTTCACCACGCATCACAACACGCTGGACATGACGCTATACCTGCGCATTGCCAACGAGTTGTACCTCAAGCGCCTCATTGTGGGCGGCTTCGATGGCGTGTACGAATTCAGCAAGGACTTCCGCAACGAGGGCATGTCGCGTTTCCACAACCCGGAGTTCACCCAGATGGAACTGTACGTAGCCTATAAGGACTATGCCTGGATGATGGACCTGGTGGAGGAAATGGTGGAGCGTGTGGCCATGGCCCTGCACGGCCAGACCGAAGTACAGGTGGGGCAGAACCTCATCAACTTCCAGCGGCCCTGGCAGCGCTACACCATGTTTGAGGCCATTGAGAAGTACACCGGTGTAGCCATCGGCGAAATGGATGAGGCGGCGCTGCGCGAAGCTGCAGCCAAGCTGCACGTGCACCTCGACCCTAGCATGGGCAAGGCCAAAATCATCGACGAGATTTTCGGCGAGCACGTTGAGCCCAAGCTTATTCAGCCCACGTTCATCACCGATTACCCGGTAGAGATGTCGCCGCTGGCCAAAAAGCACCGCGACCGTCCGGGCATGGTGGAGCGGTTCGAGGCTATTTGCAACGGTAAGGAAATCTGCAACGCGTTCTCCGAACTCAACGACCCCATCGACCAGCGCCAGCGCTTCGAGGACCAGTTGGAATTGGGCAAGCGCGGCGACACCGAGGCCATGGTGCTCGACGAGGACTTCCTGCGTGCTTTGGAATACGGCATGCCACCCACAGCCGGCCTGGGCATCGGCATCGACCGCCTCAGCATGATTATGACCAACTCACACTCCATTCAGGATGTACTGTTTTTCCCGCAGATGAAGCCGGAAAATGTGCAGAAGGAGAAGCAGGAAGAGAAATAAGCTCGTATATAATCAGACACTTAAAATAAAAAAGACCCGTACGAAAATCGTACGGGTCTTTTCTTATAATCTCCTTACCCTTCGAACCGTTAGTTAATACCTGCAATCTTCACCAGTCCTGGTTAAGTCAAGCTTAAATGGCACTGCCATTCTCCTTCAAATTATCCGACTGACAAGGTTGCGGGTAGTAAGTACGGCCTTCTTTCAAGGCGATTACGTGGGCTTTTACGCAATCGTTTGAGCAGGGGTTACAGCTGCGGGTATAAAATTTGGGCCGACCAGCAACCTAGTGGATGGCTTGATGGCGGGCGTCGTCGCCGAACCCGTCGTAGTCGGAGTTATCGGCGTTGTGGGTGTGAGCTGTGGAGACTGTGCCAGTGCCCAGGCCCTGTAGGAGACGGTCAGCAGCTTCCTTGTCTTCGCTCACGGCAGCATCGGGGTTGGGGTGGCCCGGCGCCTCGCCCTGCACCTTGGTCAGGGCGTCTTTGGCTAGCTTGCTGAGGTCGTCTACCCACTTGGCAGCTGACTTGCGCAGACTGGAACGGGTATCGTCGCCGGTTTCGGGGGCCAGCAGCAAGCCGGCCACAATGCCGGCGGTAGCGCCGGCGATGAGCGAGAAAATGACTTTGCCTTTGTCGTCTTTCATAAAATGGGTTCGCAGGGGAATAGGAATGATGCGATGATTGAATAACGCGGAAACCAGCCCGCTGGTTTAAACAGAAAAAAAGCCCCGCACCTTGCGGTGCGGGGCTTCTGGACATGCGGCACGATAGGCCGACTTACATGTCGTTCAGCATTTTGGTGATTTCAGATTTGCCTTTGCCGAGCTTGTCCTGCAGTTTGCCAACCAGCTCGTCGCCTTTGCCTTCGGCATAAGTCAGGTCATCGTCGGTCAGCTGGGCATACTGCTCCTTCAGCTTGCCTTTGATTTCATCCCAGCTGCCTTTCATTTTCAGGCTGCTGCCGGGCAGGGTTACGCCGAGGTCTTCGAGTTTGCCAGCGTATTCTTTGAATTTAGTTTCGAGGTCAGTGCCCAGCTTCGAAGCCTGCTCGCCGAGCTGGCCGCTGTATTTAGAGGCTACGCCTTTCCAGTTTTCGCGGGTGGCCGAACCTTTGTCGGGAGCCAGCAGCATGCCGGCAATAATGCCAGCGCCGGCACCGGCGAGAGCAGCTAAAAGGATTTTACCGGCGTTGTTGTCTTCTTCGTGGTACGACATGGTGTAGGGTAATGAAGGGTGAAAGTGGTTTTGGTGTGTGCAGTGGAGGAAGCGGAGGCAAATTAAAAACCAGCGGTTTTGTTTGGCGACGACGCTTGTTCTGGCAGGCTATACGAATGGAGCGTTCCTAGGTTGAGGTTACTGGCAAATTTTCGACGACTTTGGCCCGGGATGTGCTGCAAGTCGAAAATCCGGGCCGCCGGCGTAGATTCGCCCCTCTCCTATTCCGGCTTTATGAAAACGTTTTGGGCTATAAGCACAACCATACTGCTGCTGGGCTGCCAGCGGCCGGCCGCGCTCACAGCAGCCGATAATTGCATTGACCCCAGCAACATAAATCCGCAGGGAATTTGCACCATGGAGTACAACCCGGTGTGCGGCTGCGACGGCAAAACCTACTCCAACCCCTGCACAGCGGCTAACGCAGGCGTGCGCCGCACTACGCCCGGCCCTTGCCCGGCGGCCCCGGCCAAATAACCGCAGCACCAATGCCTGCGAAAGCCCACTACCACGATTTCTGCCGCACCGCGCCCGACGTGCCGGTGTTTGCCCAGCCGTGGTACCTCGATGCCTGCGCCGGGGGTGGCACCTGGGACGTGGTGCTGGCCGAGGAGAAAGGCCGGGTAGTGGCTGCCTTGCCTTTTTTTTTCAAGCAGAAAGGTCCTTTCCGCTACGTCACGATGCCGCCCTTTGTGAAGTGGCTGGGGCCGTACCTACTGCCCGAGTTTCGGAGCCAGCTGCCGAAGGAGCACGAGTTGCTACAGGCACTGATTGTGCAGTTGCCGGCTTTTGCTTCCTTTCAGCAGAATTTCTACCCCACCACTACCAACTGGCTACCGTTCTACTGGCAACAGTACAGGCAAACGACCTACTATACCTACCGACTAAAGCAACTACGCCACCTGACGCAAGTGGAAGCCGGACTGGGCACCGGTATCAGGCGCGACATCCGGCTGGCCCGGCAACAGGTGCGCGTGGTGCACGACCGGTCGCTGGAAGAGTTCTACCGCGTCAACATGCTCAGTTTTCAGCGACAGAAGCTGCCCGCGCCGTATTCGCTGGCGCAGTTTCGGCAGCTTGACGCTGCATTGGCTTCTGCCGGCACTAGGGAGCTGTTTTTTGCGGTAGATGAAAAGGACCAGGTGCATTCGGTGGCTTACCTGATTTGGGATGCGACCACGGCCTATTTCCTGCTCGCTGGCGACGACCCGGCCCTGCGCGCCAGCGGTGCGGGTGTGCTGCTGGCCTGGGAGGCTATTTGCTTTGCCAGCGAAGTACTGGGGCTTGATTGCTTTGACTTTGAAGGGAGCATGCTGCCGGGTGTGGAGCGCATACGGGTGCGCTTTGGGGCGGTGCAAACCCCGTACTTCTTTGTTTGGAAACACAATTCACGGCTTTTTGAGTTACTGGAAAAGCTAAAGCCGTAGACCATGCTTCAATGGTGTTACACAGAAGTGCCGTGTTTTGGCGACGCTCAGCATAAGGCCCTTCTTAATCTCTCTTATCCATTCCACCAAAACCATGTCTGATAAACGCTACATCCTCAACCCGGCCCCTTTTGTAGTACCCACCACCGATGGCAAGCTCATTGAAGAGCACGTGGGCGGAGCCAGCACCGGCACCAGCGCCTACAGCCTGGCTCACATGGTGGCCCCGCCGCACTGGAGCGAGCCCCACCAGACGCCCTCCTTCGATGAAATAACCATTGTGGTGCGCGGCCGGAAGCGGTTTGAAATAGATGGCGATGCAGTAGAGCTGCAAGCTGGCCAAGCATTGCTGATTAAAGGTGGCGCGCGGGTGCGTTACTCCAACCCGTTTGAGGAAGAGTGCGAATACTGGTCGATTTGCGTGCCGGCCTTCAGCCCCGATACCGTGAACCGCGAGGGCGAATAGTGCTTATGACCGGCGAAACCGACCTTGCTCGCCTGTTGGCGACAATGCGCCCCGTGCTGAACGCCGGGGAGTATGTTTTCTGCACCACGACCGCCCCGGCTGCGTTGCCGCCAGAGCTGGTGCTCGGCTCGTTTCGCGAACCCGAGGGCCTCACCCTGATTGTGGCACGCGAGGTAGCCGATGAATATGGGCTACCCTACGGCCACCTCATGGCCTGGCTAACCCTGACGGTGCACTCGTCGCTGGCTGCCGTGGGGCTAACCGCGGCTGTAGCGGCCGCCCTCACGCAGGAGGGCATTAGTTGCAATGTGGTAGCCGCCTATTACCACGACCACCTGTTTGTATCGCATGCCGCTGCCGACCGCGCTTTGAGCGCACTGCAGGCGTTGTCGGCACCGACGACTTTGCCAGTGACAGCAGCCTGAGGGGATAGTAGCCCGAAGCTGCATTTCGGCTGAACAACTCCTAAACGACTGTTGTGCTGCATCACACTGGCCGCAGCACAGTTGCATTTGTTCATTTACTCCCATTCCCACATACAGCCCATGGACCAGCGCATCATCAACCTCTTCGACGAGTATACCCACGCCCCGCTTACCCGCAAGGAATTCATGGACCGGCTGATTAAGCTGGCGGGCGGCACGGCCCTGGCCTTCTCGGCCCTGTCGGTGCTGGAACCGGGCTACGCGGCCGCTGCTACGGTTGCGCCCGAAGCCAATGACCTGCGGGCGGAGGAAGTGAGCTGGATTGGTGACGGCTCGCCGGTGCGCGGCTACCTGGTGCACCCCAAGGGGCGCCACAAGCGCGGGGCGGTGGTTGTTATTCATGAAAACCGGGGGCTGACGCCGCACATAAAGGACGTGACGCGGCGGGTGGCGCAGGCCGGCTACCTGGCTCTGGGCGTGGATGCGCTCTCGGTAGCGGGCGGCACCCCGGCCGATGAGGACAAGGGGCGCGAGCTTATTGGCCAGCTCGACCCAATGAAAAACCGGAACAACTACCTGAAAGCGCTGGATTACCTGCGCGCCCGGCCCGACTGCAACGGCCGCACCGGGGCCGTGGGCTTTTGCTGGGGCGGCGGGCTCGCCAACCAACTGGCCGTGCACGACCCCAGGCTCGATGCTGCGGTGGCGTACTACGGCCAACAGCCCAAGGCCGAGGATGTGCCCAGCATGAAAGCCGCGGTAATGCTGCACTACGGTGGCCTCGACCAGCGCATCAATGCCGGTATTCCGGCCTACGAAGCGGCTCTGAAAGCAGCCGGCACCAGGTACGAGCTGTTCGTGTACGAGGGCGTGAACCACGCCTTCAACAACGACACCTCGCCGGCACGCTACAACGCCGAAGCTGCCAAGCTGGCCTGGGAGCGCACGTTGCGCCTGTTCAAGGAAAAACTGGGGTAGCTGGGCAACCGCGCCGAATTCTGCGGCATCTTTGCAGCATCTACCCGCTGGTTATGTTAAGGAAAAAGCTACCTGTTCTGCTGGCAGCAATGCTGCTGAAAGCCTCGGCCAGCCTGGCTCAGACGGCACCGGCTACCCCCCCGGCACCGCCGCCCGCCGCCAACGAGCAGCAAGTGAGCGTGCCCGTGCCACGCGCCGTGTCGCTGCTAGCCGATGTGGTGGGCGTACTGGTATCGCGCAATGAGGGCCAGGACAAGGTGCAGGCCTTGATAGAGCGACGCCGCGAGCGGAAAAAAAAGGGCCCGCAAAGCATCGATTTCAGCGTACCGAAGAATCGGCTGACCCGCGCACTGGGACTGGCAGATTAATGACAAAAGCAACCTGAAAAGGCAAATACGGGGATTAAGTCTGCGAAGTGGACGGATTGGTCGGGATTTCCGGCCCGTCCGTCCACGTTGTGTTTTAGAGCCGGGTTGTGGCCAGTGGTTTGCAAATACCCTGGCAGGACGAGCCGATTCTCGCATGCTGACGCCCGCGTCCTGCAGCCTGTGAGCCCACCGCTTCCCCTGCGTCTTCGCTCGTTCTTCCGAACTCCTGAAAGCTCCC
Source organism: Hymenobacter glaciei (assembly GCF_039539585.1). NCBI lineage: Bacteria > Pseudomonadati > Bacteroidota > Cytophagia > Cytophagales > Hymenobacteraceae > Hymenobacter > Hymenobacter glaciei. The sequence continues at coordinate 150,286 of NZ_BAABDK010000034.1, forward strand.
CTGTTTTTCATTACCGCTGCGGCTGCCCCCTTTGCTTGTGTGTCTTCTTTCGCAGTTGCAGGTCCTTTCCACCACTGCTACGACGACTGCAATAGCCCTTTTTTCAACTACGGCTACAACCACAACCACCGCGTAAGCCTGCGGGAACGCGCCCGCTGGCAAGCCGCTCACCGCTACGACAATCGCCGCTGAGCCCACACATTAATCCCGAAGACCTGTGTCCGGTCTATACCGAACGGGGGCTTTTCCGGGCAGTTGCCCCCTTTTTCTTTTCACCCATTCCATTCTTGTATTCCATGAAAAAGTTTCTGTTTCCCCTGCTGGCCGTTTTCGCCCTTGCTGTAGGTTCCGCCAATGCCCAAACCACCACGCCGGAAGCTAATGCCGGCAACATGCAAGGCCGCGGCAATGGTCGCATGCAAGGCGCGCCCGATGACATGGCTAAGCGCCAAGCTGAGCGTCTCACCAAAGAGTTGGGCCTGACGGCCGACCAAACCACCAAAGTGGAGGCCATTCTGCTGGCCCGCACCCAGGAAATGCAAGCTATGCGCGGCCAGGCCCGCGACGGCGGCGACCGCAGCCAGATGCGCGAGCAAATGCAGGCCAACCGGGCCAAGTACGAAGCTCAATTCAAGGAAATCCTCACCCCCGACCAGTATACCAAGTTCACGGCCATGCAGGCCGACCGCATGGAGCGCGGCGGTGGCATGCGCGGCGGCAACGACGGCGACGTGAAGAAAATGAAGGCCAAAACTGCCAAGGGCGACAAAGTGAAGGTGAAAGCCGACAAGTAACCCCCTGCGATTCGCGGAGAAACACAACGCCCCGGCCGGTTTGGTCGGGGCGTTGTTGCTTTTAGTGCTAGAACGTCATGCAGAGCGTAGCGAAGCATCTCGCGTGCTTGAGTAATCCAATCGTAATGATTAGTGGCGGCACGCAAGATGCTTCGCTGCGCTCTGCATGACGTGCTTTTCCGTCGAGGTAGCTCCTAGAAGCTCTCCTTTAGCACGCCGAACTTGCGGCGCTCGGCCTTGAACGTCGTGGGGTAGTTGGCCTCGACAAGCAGCAGCAGCGCCACGAAAATGGCCTGGGCACCGTCGCGGTACTGGTTTTTGCCGCCTACTTCGGTAGCGCGGGCGCCGGTGGCCTGGGCGGCCTTGGGCTGCAACTCGTTGTACTCGTCCGAAATTTTCTGCCAGAAGGCTTTGCCGTACTTGCCGTCGGCCATGTGGTGCTTGGGCAGCCCGAGGGCCTTCACCAGCTTGAGCAAGGCTTCGGCGCGCTCGGCGCGGTCGCGGGGCAGGGTGTAGGTGCTCCCCACTTTCTCGATGCCGAACTCGCCGTAGTAGGGCAGGCCGTCGTTTTCGTCGTCGTATTGCAGGGCCAGGGCCTTTTTCACGTATTTCAGCTTGCCCGTTTCCTTGCTGCCGTCAATCATCCGGTCCAGCTCGGCGAGGCGCTTGGTTTGGGGCGTGATGGCATCGTCGGCGGCGCTGGCGGTGCGCAGGCTTTCGCGCAATTGAGTGCCCAGGGCGAGGGCTTGGGGCTGGGTGGTCCACTCCAGGGTGAGTTGGGGCCGCTGGCCCCACTCGGCCACGGCCAGGTCGAAGGCTTCGGAAAAGGCTTTGTCGCTCTCGGGAATGTTGCGGGTGGTGCGGGGCTTGGGCTTGGCCGCGACCGTGGTAGATGGAACAGGCTGCATGTGGTTGGTGTGGAAAAGGTTAGGAATGTGAATGGTTCGGCCAAAGTAACCGGTATTCCTCACCTTTCCCGGCTCCGCAGCAAAGGCGGACGGCCCCCGACGTCAGCGACCGGGCTCTTTATTTTCCCCAAAGCCCCGCCACACCCAGCGGGGCGGCCCAAAAGGGCATGCAGCGGGCCGCCACCGTCAGCGACTGCCCCGAAAATAAAATACCGAGGGCTTCCGCAGTCAGCGACAGCCCTCGGTATTTTCTATCTGGCCTAGCCTACTCCACCGGCCAGGAGGTAGCGGGGGTTTCATTACACAGTAGTTAAAAGTCGTAATCCACTTTTCGACTCTCAGATGGCGGCGTGGGAAGGATTTTCCAATAAACCCACATTTCTGCTCCCTTATTTTGACCCGCATATTTGTCCATCGGCAAGAATTCTGCTTGCGCAATTAGATGGTTTTTGCTGTCAATTTTTAATTGGCCTTCGAGTATGCGTACTAATGCTTCGCCACGCGGCCGGTCTGCCGGTAGAAATGGGTGGTGTTCAGCGCCTATCATTCCGGCTGCGTGCCCAGCTTCGTATCTCTTCCAGAGGTTCCAGTACTCTGTCTCCTGCACAAATACCTCTGCTGGTATTGGGCTCAGCATGTACCAGTCCTTTCCGCTACTTCCTATGTCTGCCCATTGGCTTTCGAAGAAGTATGGCCGGCCATTACAGTCAGCTACTCCTGACCGTGGGCCATCATACCAATCAAAGGTGTACACCCTGTCCATGAGAAAACATTTTTAACCTCACACTTAATAAGTAGGTCGGATGAATTAGTTTTCACTAAAGGGGGAGAATTGAATGCGGAG